>NZ_CANSHK010000061.1:0-11817 GCF_947646745.1 uncultured Methylovirgula sp.
AGACCTGGTGCCGCGGGCGTCGCTGTGGCAGGGCCGGCCGGCGCTTTGGCTGCGGGCTGCGTCTCCGGCGGCACGGTAGGTTCCGCTGCGGGAGAAGGAGCCGCCGGCGGTGCCGACGTGACGCTGGCAGGCTTCGTCTCGGGCCGCACCGGCGGCCGGCGCGGACCGATCGGCGAAAATGGGGCGCGTCCGGCGGGCTGGCCCGGCGCCGAGGCAGCCACAGGTGTGACGGGCGCGAGCGGCGGCATTTGACGGGGGCCGACGGGTTCTTCGGGTGCGGGCGCCTCGGGAACGAAGGGTGGCAGCGGCAATTGCGGTTCAAGCGCTGCCGGCTTCAGCGGTTGCGCAGCGGGCAATTGCGCCGCTTCGACATGATCCTTCTCGCGCCGCTCCTTCTCGCGGTCCTTGTCGCGTTGCTGGCGGCCGTCGCGCGCTTCGGCGCGCACGATCTGCGACTCGATCAAGAGATCGTTGGGACCGCCGATCATGATCAAGTGCTCGGTGTTGTCGCGCCGCACGATGACAAGCTGGCGCTGACGGTCGAGATCGAAAGCATCGACAATGCCGAGCCGCAATTGCCGCCCGCGGCTGCCGGACATCCGCAAGCGGCGGCCGAAGGCCAAGCGGAAGACAAGCAGAACCAGCAAGGCCGCGACGATCAAGGCCATCGCGGCGGCGCCATAGGCCAGGGCCTTATTTCCACTGAGCAAACTCAAGGCTTGCATAAGCTCTCTTGATCCTTCGGATGGGCCGGGACGTCAGGTTCTCCGGCCGCTTTAGGCCATTTTCACGGAGCCGGCCAGTTTGACCCGTGGACCGCGAAATTGCCCTCAATTGGGTTACCTTAACACGCCGGGGCAGAGCCGTCCGGCGGGAGGTTAACAAATGGTTAATGCTGCCAGGCTGAAGCGACCGCTCGCCTCGAAACAATGACCTTAACGTGACGCAACTTTTGCGCAAGTGCCGCACGCTGATCTCATCGACTGCCGACGTGCTGAAAAGGCCGCCGCTTGCATTGCAAAGCCCGGCTGCCGGTCGCATTCTGCCGAATCATGATCTGCCGTATGTAGGTGGCAACGCCATACGACGAGGTGACATTTGACCCAGCAGCCGACCACCGCTTTCGACCGCACGGAGCGCGCCGGCAGCCCCGGTCTTGTCCTGCTTTTCGCAGCCTGTCTGGTCGCGCCGATCGCCGCCTTTTCCATTCTGCCGAAGGATGAAGCGGGCACGATGGTCATCGGTCTTTTGACCGTGCTCGCGGTCATCGGGATTTTCGCTTTGTTCGGCTATGCGGTCGGCTTCCTGCAATTTTCCGGTCAGGCGGCGCGCAACGATCTGACCCGCCTGATCTGCGACAGCGAGCCGGAAGGCGCCGTCGTCACCGATGCCGCCGGCAAGATCCTTTATGCCAACGAAGCCTATATGCGGCTCTCCGGCGCGCGCGACCCGAGCCAATTGAAAGTGGTCGAGCGGCTTTTTTCCGGCGCCTCGGATGTGTCCGAATCGATCTACCGGCTGGCGCAGGCTGCACGCGACGGCAAGCGCAATACCGAGGAACTGCGGCTCTCGCCGCCGCTGACGGGCGAGACCGGGGTCGGCTGGTATCGCGTGCGCGTGCGGCCGCTGAATTTTTCCGGCGCCAAAAGGGCGACGCTTTGGGCCGTCGCTGACGTGACGCGCGAGCGCGAACGGCATGAGAATGTCTTTCAGGAGCTGCAGCACGCAATCGACTTCCTCGATCACGCGCCGGCTGGATTCTTTTCCAGCGATGCGGCGGGCGCCGTCTCCTATATGAATGCGACGCTGGCGGGCTGGCTTGACTACGATCTCGCCCAGGTCGGATCCGGCGGTCTCGAATTGAACGATTTCGTCGCCGGCGGCGGCGCGGTTTTGCTTTCGAGCATTGCCGGCGCGCCGGGCGACGTCGTTACCGAGCAACTCGACATGGATTTCAAACGCCGCAATGGCCAGAGCCTGCCGGTGCGGCTGCTTCACCGGGTCGCCTTTGGGCAGGACGGCGCGGCCGGCGCCTCGCGCACATTGGTGCTGAACCGGGCGCCGGGGGAGGAGCCGGCGGAAGATTTGCGCGCCGCGGAAGTGCGCTTTGCGCGGCTCTTCCTCGCCGCACCGATGGCGATGGCGCTCGTCGACCGCAACGGCCGGATCAAACGCTCCAACGCCGCCTTCGCCAAATTAATGCCTGAGGCGCTCAAGCTGACGGACCCGGCGCAACGCAGCATCTATGGCGGCATTTCAACCGCCGACCGCGCCGCGCTCGAACAGGCGATCCATGCGGCGGCGGAGTCGAAAATCGATATTGCACCGGTCGATGTGCAGCTGTCCGGCGACCGCTCGGCGCGTCTGCTCTTCTCGGCGTCGGACGCATCGGACGGCCCCGGCGCAACGATCTATGCGCTCGATACGACCGAATTGCAGACCCTCAAGGAGAATTTCGCGCAATCGCAGAAGATGCAGGCCACCGGTCAGCTCGCCGGCGGCGTCGCGCATGATTTCAACAATATGCTGACCGCGATCATCGGCTATTCCGACCTGTTGCTCGCCAACCATCGGCCGACCGATCCGTCCTTCCAGGACATCATGCAGATCAAGCAGAATGCCAATCGCGCCGCGGCGCTGGTGCGGCAATTGCTCGCCTTTTCGCGGCGCCAGACGCTGCGGCCGGAAGTGCTGCAACTCGGCGACGTCCTCTCCGAATTGCAGTTCATGATGCGCCGGCTCGTCGGCGAGAAGAACGGCCTCGAATTGCGGCACGGCCGAGACCTTTGGCTCGTCAAGGCGGATCTCAATCAATTTGAGCAAGTGATCATCAATCTCGTCGTCAATGCACGCGACGCCATGCCGAACGGCGGCAAGATCGAATTGCGCATCGCCAATCTCGCGGCTGCCGATTGCGCCAAGCTCAATGAGAAATCGCTGCTGCCGGCCGATTATGTGATGATCGAGGTCGCCGATACCGGAACCGGAATCCCGGAAGAGGTGCGCGACAAGATCTTCGAGCCCTTCTTCACCACAAAGGAGGTCGGCAAGGGCACCGGCCTTGGCCTTGCCATGGTCTATGGCACCGTCAAGCAGACGGGCGGCTATGTCTTTTGCGATTCGACCGTCGGCGTCGGCACAACCTTCCGGATTCTGCTGCCGCGCTATCTGCCGAACGAAGGCGAGGAAGAAACCCGCAAGGAGCCCGTCAAAAAGGCGGCAACGGATCTCACCGGCCACGGCACCATTCTCCTCGTCGAAGACGAGGAGGCGGTGCGGGCCTTCGGCGCCCGCGCTTTGTCGGCGCGCGGCTATACGGTGCTCGAAGCGGCCAACGGCGCCGAGGCGCTCGAGGTCGCCGAGAAGAACGATAAAATCGACCTCATCGTTTCGGATGTGGTCATGCCGGAAATGGATGGCCCGACGATGTTCGGCGAAATGCGCAAGCGCGGCATTCATGCGAAAGTGATTTTCGTCTCCGGCTATGCCGAAGACGCGTTCGCGAAGAATTTGCCGGAAGGCGAGGATTTCGGCTTTCTGCCGAAGCCCTTTACCTTAAAGCAATTGATCGAAGCGGTGAAAGACGCGGCGCCGGCCGGCTGAGGCGACGATGAGCAGGGCTGGCTGCACTCTTCTCTGGCTTGGCATGACCGCGGCGGTCGCGGCCGCCTTGCCGGGAGCGGCCGGCGCGAAGCCGGCGGCCGGTCGCGCCGCCGAGTCCATCCGGCAAATCGCTCTCAGCCAAGACAAGATCACGCAATTTCTCGCCGCGCGACCGCCGCTCGAGGCCATTCTCGCGGGCGTTCCTGCGGGCGCCGCGGCGCCCGATCCCGGACTGCTGCGAAGGCTCAATGACACGGCGCGGAAAAACGGCTTTGCCGATTATGCCGACTATGAAGCCGTGGCGACCAACATCGTCTGGATTTTGACCGGCATCGATCCGCTCAGCAAAAAATATGTCGGTGTTCAGGCGGTGACGAAGCTCGAAGTCGCCGACCTGCTCGGCGACAAAACTCTGTCGCTCAAGCAACACAAACAATTGCTGGAGGCGCTGCACATGCAAATGCTCAGCGCCGGCCCGGTCAAATATGCCGCGAATGTTCCACTTGTCATAAAATTCTATGACAAATTACTCGCGGCGGACGCGAAAAATTAATCGCGCACCCATTTGCGACAGCGCTCATCCTCGCGCGCATAATAATGATGCCCCGACCGGCGATCGTAGCTTGTCGTGATCCGATGCGGGCGATGCCGCGGCGCCTGGCTGACGTCCCCGACCGGCCGAACCGGCTGGAACACGGCGCGGCAGGGCGCACTCAAATTCGCGACATTGGCCTGCATGCAGGCGGCGACCCGGTCGGCATCGGGGATTTCCGCCGAGCAGAGGCGGAAGGCGTCGGGCGTGCAGGCTTCGCGCTGCGCATCAGACACCTCGAAAGCGCGCGCGCCTACGCTGAAGCTCAAACTAAATCCGACCGCCAGCAGCAAGGCGCCGGTGCGGACGGTGATATTTTCTCGGACCATGCTGTTTTGCTCGCGCATGAACTCCCCCGCTCTTGACGATGCCGTTTGCGCCTCGGACATTCAGCCAAGCCGAATGCTAACACGGCAAAACTACTCACAGTTCCGTTACATAAATCAATTCACAAACTTCGCATCCCCGGCATGACAAGATGTGATCGCGGCTAAACGAACGCGTGCATGGCGATCGCGCCGATCTGCGCCGCGCATCACGCAGGATTGTGCGCCGGCGCGCGGATGCATCAATCTGACAGCCGTGCGACAAAACGAAATCCCCCGCGCTTCGATCGGGCTATGATGTGGCCTTCGCGATCGATCCTCACGGAAAAGATCGCGAATCCATCCACTGCGAAACGCTTAAATGCGGAGCCTATCGATGCGGACGCTCAAGACGCTTCTCGGGTTGGTCATCGCGAGCATGATGCTCGCCGGGGCGCAGCCCGCACTCGCGCGCCACCATCACCACCACGGCGAGATGGCCGCGTCCGGCCTCGCCGGCGACACATTGCTCATCATTCGCCATGCAGAAAAGCCGGAGCAGGATAATGGCGGGCCGGGCCTCGCGCCGGCCGGCGAGGCGCGCGCCAAGGCCTATGCCAGCTATTTTCAACATTTTGAGCTCGATGGCGCGCCGGTGAAGATCGATGCGATCATTGCCACTGCCGATTCGCAAGACAGCGAGCGGCCGCGCTTGACCGTTGCGCCCTTCAGCCAGGCGAGCGGCCTCAAAATCGAGCAGCCGTTTCCCGACAAGGAGGTGAAGGCGCTGGCGCATTGGCTCGCCGCGGGCGAACCCAACCGCACCATCCTCATCGCCTGGCATCACGGCAAATTGGCGAAGCTCTTAAACCAGCTCGGCGCCGATCCGGATCAACTTCTTCCGGACGGGATGTGGCCGGAGGATACGTATAATTGGGTGATCGCCCTCAGATATGATGCTCAAGGCGATCTTGCCGAAGCCAGGAAAATCGTCGAGCCCGCATTCGCCCATTGACGCGGGCTCAACGCATCAGGCGCTATTCGCCGCGGTAGCGGTGGCCATAGGCGTAGTAATGCGACCAGCGGGCCTGTGCGTCCTGCGTGCATTCGATGCCGCAAGGAACGCCCCAGATGTCGCGCGAGAGCGCGGCGAGGGACGGATAGGTTCCGTCCGGGTTCTGATAGATGCTATAGCGCTGCGTGGGATAATAGTGCCATCCCTGTGCTTGTGACGGGCTGCTCGCGGCCATTCCGAAGCAGCATGCCGCCGCGGCCAAAGCCGACTTCAAGACGCGCTGCATATTCGACCTCCAGGGTTGGGTTAGACCCCCTTGAAGGTTGAATATAGTGCGAAGCGGCAATCCTGAGCGGCTTCGTCGCGGCAAGCGCGGATAATATTTTCTTTAGCGTGCGGTGCAGGCGTCGAGCGGCCCGTTGAGGACGGCCCGATCAGGTCTTCAGCCGATAGCCGGTTTTGAAGATCCAGGCGACGATGCCAAGGCAGAGCGCCAGAAACAGCAAGGTCATGCCAAGGCTGATGCCGACGTTGATATCGGAGAGACCATAGAAGCTCCAGCGAAAGCCGCTGATCAGATAGACGACGGGGTTGATCAGAGTGACGTTGCGCCAGAACGGCGGCAGCATGTCGATCGAATAAAAACTGCCGCCGAGAAAGGTCAGCGGCGTCACGATCAACAGCGGGATCAATTGCAGCTTCTCGAAACTGTCCGCCCAAATGCCGATGACGAAGCCGAACAGGCTGAAGGTGACGCTGGTCAGGAGGAGAAAGGCCAGCATCCAGAGCGGATGCAGAATGTTGATGTTGATGAAGACCGCCGCCGTGGCGAGCGTCAGGAGACCGAGAAAGATCGATTTCGCCGCCGCCGCGCCGACATAGGCGATGACGATCTCGACCGCCGAGATGGGCGCCGACAAAATCTCGTAGATCGTCCCGACGAAGCGCGGGAAATAGATGCCGAACGAGGCGTTGCTGATGCTCTGCGTCAGGAGATTCAGCATGATGAGGCCGGGCACGATGAAAGCGCCATAGCTGACCCCGCCGACATGCGAGATGCGCGAGCCGATCGCCGAGCCGAAAACGACGAAATAGAGCGCCGTCGAAAGCACGGGCGAGACGATGCTCTGCAGCATGGTGCGCCGCATGCGGGCCATTTCGTAGATCCAAATTGCTCGGATCGCCTGAAAATTCATGAGCTCTTTCCGATGAGGCCGACGAAAATATCTTCGAGCGAACTTTGCTCTGTGCGCAGGTCGGCAATGCCGATGCCGGCGGCATTGAGGCTTTCAAGCAGGGCCGCGACCGGTGCGGTGCCGCCGTCCTCCGCATAAGTGTAAGTCAGTTCGCTGCCGTCGTCGCTGAGGCTCAGCGCAAAGGCGTGCAGAGAAGCGGGCAGGGCGGCGAGCGGGGCGCTGAGCGCCAGCGTCAGCTTCTTCTTGCCGAGCTGTTGCATCAGCCGCTTCTTGTCCTCGACCAAGATCAATTCGCCCTGGCGGATGACGCCGACGCGGTCGGCCATTTCCTCGGCTTCTTCGAGATAATGCGTGGTGAGGATGATCGTCGTGCCGGCGGCGCGCAATTTACGCACCAGGTCCCACATGCCGCGGCGCAATTCGACATCGACGCCGGCGGTCGGCTCGTCGAGGAAGAGAATGTTTGGCTCGTGCGACAGCGCCTTGGCGATCATCAGGCGCCGCTTCATGCCGCCGGAGAGCGTGCGCGCCTGGCTGTCCTTGCGGTCCCAGAGCGCGAGATCGCGCAACAGGCTTTCCAGATAGGCATCGTCCGGCTTCTTGCCGAAAAGGCCGCGGCTGAGCTTGACCGTTGCGAAAACGCTTTCGAAGAAATCGATGGTCAATTCCTGCGGCACGAGGCCGATCATGGCGCGCGCGGCGCGATAGTCGCGGATGATATCGTGGCCGGCGGCGCTGATCTGGCCGGCGGTCGGGGTGACGATGCCGCAGATGATGCTGATCAGCGTCGTCTTGCCGGCGCCGTTCGGGCCGAGCAGAGCGAAAATTTCGCCTTTGTTGATCTCGAGACTCACATCCTTCAGCGCCACACGGCCGCCGGCATAGGTCTTCGAGAGATGACTGACGGAAATGATGGGGGACATAGGTCGGATGAGGATGAGCGACTCGGGGGCGCCTTTTAGAGCATCGCGGCGGGAAGTGGAAACCCGATTTATATCGGTCTATCGGCCGCGCTCCGAAACCCCGCCAACGGACCGAGGACAATTTTTCTCCTCGATCGTCAGCGGCGCCGCGGCAAGGCTCGCGCATGATGACAAAGGCATGAAGGGGACGGTGCGGGCTGCGCCGCCCGAACGGCGCCCGAAACGCGATCGGGAAGCGGAAGGTCGAGGCAAGGGCTGAAGGGCGGAAAGCGATCTTAGAACAAAAAAAGAACTTGGCGGACGAGAACAAATAGCGTACGTTTGCATAATCAGATTTAGGGTCGCGGCGTCATTGTTGCCGCTGCGGACTGCATTGCACTTGTCCACGCGCCCATGTCAGAAGGGAATATCCAATGAGCCAAGCGAATCTCCGCCTTGTGGAAGGAACATCCGTGGACAAGTCCAAGGCGCTCGACGCCGCCGTCTCCCAGATCGAGAGGGCCTTCGGCAAAGGCTCGATCATGCGTCTCGGCAAAAGCCAGAAAGCGGTCGAGATCGAGACCATTTCGACGGGTTCGCTCGGCCTCGATATCGCGCTCGGCGTCGGCGGCCTGCCGCGCGGCCGGGTCGTCGAAATTTACGGGCCGGAATCCTCCGGCAAGACGACGTTGACGTTGCATGTCATCGCCGAGGCGCAAAAGCATGGCGGCGTTTGTGCCTTCATCGATGCCGAACATGCGCTCGACCCGGTCTATGCGCGCAAGCTCGGCGTCAATCTCGACGAATTGTTGATTTCGCAGCCCGACACCGGCGAGCAGGCGCTGGAAATCACCGACACTCTGGTCCGCTCGGGCTCCGTCGACGTGCTCGTGATCGATTCCGTGGCGGCACTGACGCCGCGGGCCGAAATCGACGGCGAAATGGGCGAGAGCCAGCCGGGTCTCCAGGCGCGGCTGATGAGCCAGGCGCTCCGTAAGCTGACCGCTTCGATCTCCAAGTCGCACACCATGGTCATCTTCATCAATCAGATCCGCATGAAGATCGGCGTCATGTATGGCAGCCCGGAGACGACGACGGGCGGCAATGCGTTGAAGTTTTATGCTTCGGTGCGGCTCGACATCCGCCGTATCGGTTCGATCAAGGAGCGCGAGGAGGTCGTCGGCAACCAGACGCGCGTGAAAGTGGTGAAGAACAAGGTCGCGCCGCCCTTCAAACAGGTCGAATTCGACATCATGTACGGGGCCGGCGTTTCGAAGACCGGCGAATTGATCGACCTTGGCGTCAAAGCCGGCGTCGTCGAGAAATCCGGTGCCTGGTTCTCCTACGATAGCCAGAGGCTCGGCCAGGGCCGCGAGAATGCCAAAGCCTATCTGAAGGCCAATCCTGAGATCGCCGATCGGATCGAACAGGTGATCCGCGAGAATTCCGGCCTGATCGCCCAGCGCATTCTCGATCCGGGTGAGGCCGAGGACGGCGCGCTCGACGGTTGAGGCGCCGGCTGTTCCAGCGCTCGACACGGGGAGGGCGGAAAGCTAGAAGACAAGCTTTCCTTCCCGCTCGGATCGTCGCGGCTTAATCGCCGCGCGCATGGATGCAGAGATGAACGGCGTCAGTGAGATCAGGACTGCGTTTCTCGACTATTTCGCCCGGCATGGGCATGAGGTCGTTGCCTCCTCGCCGCTCGTCCCGCGCAATGACCCGACGTTGATGTTCACCAATGCCGGCATGGTGCAATTCAAGAACGTCTTCACCGGCATCGAGAAGCGGCCTTATACGCGCGCCACCACGGCGCAGAAATGCGTCCGCGCCGGCGGCAAGCACAACGACCTCGACAATGTCGGCTATACGGCGCGCCATCACACCTTTTTTGAAATGCTCGGCAATTTCTCCTTTGGTGATTATTTCAAGGCCGAAGCGATCGAACTTGCCTATAAATTGACGACCGAAGTTTTTGGGCTGCCAAAGGACAAGCTTCTGGTCACGGTTTATCACACCGACGACGAAGCGTTCCGGCTGTGGAAGAAGATCGCCGGTTTTCCGGACGAAAAGATCATCCGCATCGCCAGTTCCGACAATTTCTGGTCGATGGGCGATACCGGACCCTGCGGCCCGTGCTCGGAGATTTTCTTCGATCAGGGCGAAAAATTTGCCGGCGGCCCGCCCGGCAGCCCGGATGAAGACGGCGACCGTTTTCTCGAATTCTGGAATCTCGTCTTCATGCAATATGAGCAGATCGCGCCGGGCGAACGGGTCGATCTGCCGCGCCCGTCGATCGACACCGGCATGGGGCTTGAGCGCATCGCCGCCCTGCTGCAGGGCGTGCCGTCGAATTACGATATCGATCTGATGCGCGCTTTGGTGCTGGCGGTCGCGCAAGTAACCGGCGTCGGTCCGGACGGGCCGCAAAAGGCGAGCCATCGCGTCATCGCCGATCATTTGCGCGCTTCGGCTTTTCTCGTCGCCGACGGCGTTTTGCCGTCGAACGAAGGCCGCGGCTATGTCTTGCGCCGCATCATGCGTCGCGCCATGCGCCATGCGCAGCTTCTCGGCGCGAAAGAGCCTGTCATGTGGCGGCTCGTGCCGGTGTTGGTGCGCGAAATGGGGCAGGCCTATCCGGAACTCATCCGCGCCGAGGCCCTGATCGTCGAGACCTTGCGATTGGAAGAGTCTCGTTTTCTGACGACGCTGGCACGCGGCCTTGCGATCCTCGACGAAGAAACGCGCAACCTGCCGCAAGGCGGCGTTCTCCCGGGTGCGGCGGCCTTCAAACTTTACGACACCTATGGCTTTCCGCTGGACTTGACGCAGGACGCTTTGCGCAGCCGCGGCTTAGGCGTCGATGTCGCGGGTTTCAACACGGCCATGGATCAGCAGCGCGCCGAGGCACGCAAGGCGTGGGCGGGGTCGGGTGAAGCGGCGACCGAATCGATCTGGTTCGGACTGAAAGAGCGCGTCGGGGCGACGGACTTTCTGGGCTACGAGACCGAGACGGCCGAGGGCGTCATTGTCGCGCTGCTCAAGGACGGGCGCGAGGTTGAGCGGCTCGCGGCGGGCGAAACCGGCCAGATCATCCTCAATCAGACGCCTTTCTACGGCGAATCCGGCGGCCAAGTCGGCGATACGGGCGTAATCCGCGCGGCGAACTTCGGCTTCCGCGTCGCCAATACGCATAAAAAGCTCGGCGATCTTTTCGTTCATGACGGCAAGGTCGAGAGCGGCCATGCGACGGTCGGGCTTTCTGTCGAGCTCGACGTCGATCACGCCCGGCGCAGCGCCGTGCGTGGCAATCATTCGGCGACCCATCTTCTACACGAATCCTTGCGCCGCGTTCTCGGCGATCACGTCGCGCAGAAGGGCTCGCTCGTCGCGCCGGATCGTCTGCGGTTCGACTTTGCCCACCCGAAACCGATTTCTGCCGAAGAGCTTGCCGAGGTCGAGGACATCGCCAATCGGGTCGTTCTGCAGAACGCGCCGGTCGAGACGCGACTGATGGATGTTGATGCGGCGATCGAGTCGGGCGCCCGCGCTCTCTTCGGCGAAAAATATGGCGATCAGGTGCGCGTCGTCTCGATGGGCGACGCGTTGGAGATGGCGGATGGTGCGCGCCCCAACGCGGCCTTTTCGGTCGAGCTTTGCGGCGGCACGCATGTGCGCCGCACCGGCGACATCGGGCTTATTTCGATCGTATCGGAATCGCCGGTCGCCGCCGGGGTGCGGCGCATCGAGGCGAAGACCGGTCAAGTCGCGCGCCGTCACTTGAACGAGCAGGCGCAGCGGCTTCAGGAGCTCGCGCACTTGCTCAAGGCGCCGGACGAGGAAGCCGCGACGCGCCTCGCGCATGTGCTGGACGAGCGTCGCAAGCTCGAGCGCGAATTGAGCGAGGCGCGCAAGCGCCTGGCGATGGGCGGCGGTGCGGCGCAAGCGCCGGTCGAAGAGATCAGCGGCATCAAATTCTTCCGCAAGGAAGTTTCGGGCGTCGATATGAAGGATCTGAAATCGCTAGCGGATGAGGCCAAGCAGAGTCTCGGCTCCGGCGTCGTCGCCATCGTCGGCATCGATGCCGAGGGCAAGGCCGGCGTCGTCGTCGGCGTCACCGACGATCTGACGCCCCGTTTCGATGCCGTGGCGCTGGTGCGGACCGCCGCCGCAAAGCTCGGCGGCAAGGGCGGCGGTGGCCGGCGCG
>NZ_CANSHK010000062.1:0-10713 GCF_947646745.1 uncultured Methylovirgula sp.
GCGCCCGCGGCGCGCAAGCCGCTCGGCCTGACGCCCGCCGCAGCGCCGCTCACGGCCCGCGCGGCGACACCGCAGGAAGAAGAAGAGGCCAAGCGGATCATCCGCCGGCCGGGCCTGCCGACGAAGGTCGTGCTGCCGCGCCCGACGCGCGGCGGCGAGCAGAAGAACCGCGGCCGTCTCACCGTCGCCAGCGCGACCGGCGAGGAGGATGAGCGCACCCGTTCGGTCGCCGCGTTCCGCCGCCGCGTCCAACGCCTCAAGGGCCATGTCGCCGAGCAGAAGGAAAAGCTGTCGCGCGAAGTCATCCTGCCCGAGACGATCACCATCCAGGAGCTCGCGAACCGCATGTCGGAGCGCGGCGTCGATGTGATCAAGCTGCTCATGCGGCAGGGTCAGATGGCCAAGATCACCGATGTGATCGATGCCGATACGGCCGAGCTCATCGCCGAGGAATTGGGCCATACCGTCAAGCGCGTCGCCGAATCCGACGTCGAGGAAGGCCTGTTCGACACGCCCGACGCCGACGCGCATCTGCTGCCGCGCCCGCCCGTCGTCACCATCATGGGCCATGTCGACCACGGCAAAACCTCACTGCTCGACGCCATCCGCCACGCGAATGTCGTCTCCGGCGAGGCCGGCGGTATCACCCAGCACATCGGCGCCTATCAAGTGACGGCGCCGAGCGGCCAGCTCGTCACGTTCATCGACACCCCCGGCCACGCCGCCTTTACGGCGATGCGCGCCCGCGGCGCCAAGGTGACCGATATCGTCGTGCTCGTTGTCGCAGCGGACGACGGCGTCATGCCGCAGACGATCGAGGCGATTACGCATGCCCGCGCCGCCGGCGTGCCGATCATCGTCGCCATCAACAAGATCGACAAAGCCGACGCCAAGCCGGAGCGGGTGCGCGCCGAACTGCTGCAATATGAAGTGCAGGTCGAGTCGCTCGGCGGCGAGACGCTCGAAGTCGAAGTCTCGGCCACACAGAAGCTCAATCTCGACAAGCTGCTCGATGCCATTTCGCTGCAGGCCGAGGTGCTCGACCTCAAGGCCAATCCGGACCGGCCGGCCGAAGGCACCGTGATCGAGGCGCGGCTCGACCGCGGCCGCGGCCCGGTGGCGACCGTGCTTGTCCAGCGCGGCACGCTGCGCACCGGCGACATCATCGTCGGCGGTTCGCAATGGGGCCGGGTGCGGGCACTCATCGACGACAAGGGCGACACGAAGGACAGCGCCGGGCCTTCGGCGCCGGTCGAGGTTCTGGGTTTCAACGGCTCGCCCGAGGCCGGCGACCGCGTCGCCGTCGTCGAGACCGAGGCGCGGGCGCGCGAGATCACCGAATATCGCGAACGCCAGAAGCGCGAGAAGGCTGCCGCCCGCGGCACCGGCGCGCGCAGCTCGCTCGCCGACATGATGAGCCAGTTGAAGGCGGCTGGCCGCAAGGAATTTCCGCTGGTCATCAAGGGCGATGTGCAAGGCTCGGTCGAGGCGATCGTCGCGACGCTCGAAAAACTCAACACCGACGAGGTCGCCGCACGCGTGCTGCACGCCGGCGTCGGCGGCATCACCGAATCCGACGTGACCTTGGCGGAAGCTTCGCACGCCGTGGTGATCGGCTTCAACGTCCGCGCCCACAAAGAAGCGCGAAGCCTTGCCGAACAGGCGGGCATCGAGATCCGCTATTACAACATCATCTACAATCTCGTGGATGACGTAAAAGCGGCGATGTCCGGCCTGCTGCCGCCGACTTTGCGCGAAGAAATGCTCGGCAATGCCGTCATCCTGGAGGTGTTCAACATCTCCAAGGTCGGCAAAGTGGCGGGCTGCCGCGTGACGGACGGCACGGTCCAGCGCGGCGCCAATGTGCGTTTGATCCGCGACAATGTCGTTGTCCACGAAGGCAAGCTATCGACATTGAAGCGCTTCAAGGACGAAGTGAAGGAGGTTGTCGCCGGGCAGGAATGCGGCATGGCCTTCGAGAATTACCAGGACATGCGCGTCGGCGATGTGATCGAGTGCTACAATGTCCAGGAGATCAAGCGGAGCTTGTAAGGCGCACGCTCCCGAGGGGCTTGAATATCCGCGCCGGATTTATCCCCACAACGACAAGAAGCGCCCGCCGCTCTGCGGCGGGCGAAGCGAAGGGCATTAAAGAAAATGTCGAGACTGCATCATAATGGCGGCGAGCCGTCGCAGCGCATGCTGCGCGTCGGCGAAATGATCCGCCATACCGTATCCAACCTTCTGAGCCGCGGCGCAATTAACGACCCCGTGCTCGAAGGCCATGTCGTGACCATCCCCGATGTGCGCATGAGCCCCGATCTCAAGCTCGCGACCGTCTATGTCATGCCGCTCGGCGGCAAGGACATGGACGAAGTGCTCACCGCTTTCGACCGCAACAAAAAATTTCTGCGCGGCGAGATCGCCCATTGCGTCAACTTGAAATTCGCCCCGGACCTCCGCTTCAAGCCGGACCAGAGCTTCGACTGCGGCGCGCGGATTGACGCGCTGCTCGACTCGCCGCAAGTCAAGCGCGATCTCGTCAAGACACCAGAGAACTGATGAACGCACCTCGCTCCAAGCGCGCCGAGATCAATGGCTGGGTCGTGCTCGACAAACCCGTCGGCGTGACCTCGACCCATGCCGTTGCCCGGCTGAAGCGCGTCTTCAACGCCAAAAAGGCCGGCCACGCCGGCACGCTCGACCCGCTCGCCTCGGGTGTGTTGCCGGTCGCCTTCGGCGAGGCGACGAAGACCGTGCCCTTCGTGCAGGACGGCGAGAAGGCCTATCGCTTCACCATCCAATGGGGCATCGAGACGGATTCGGATGATGCCGACGGTCAGATCGTCGGGCGCTCTGAGGCACGGCCGGAGACTGCGGCTATCCTGGCGGCGCTGCCCCACTTCACCGGCACGATCCTGCAAACGCCGCCGGCCTTTTCGGCGATCAAGATCGCCGGCGAGCGCGCCTATGACATCGCCCGCGATGGCGAGATGCCGGACCTACAGCCGCGGCCGGTGACCATCCATGAACTGGCGCTTGTCGCGATCGGCGCGGACGAAGCGACCTTCGAGGCGCGCTGCGGCAAGGGCACGTATGTGCGCGCCATTGCCCGCGATCTCGGCCGGATGCTCGGTTGCCTCGGCCATGTTTCGGCGCTGCGGCGCACGCGCGTCGGCCCGTTCGGCGAAAGCGAGGCGGTGCCGCTGGCGCAGATCGAAGATGCATCGGTGCCGGATGCCATGCGCCGGGTCGAGGCCGGGCTTTTGGAATTGCCGCAAATCGTCGTCGATCGCGATTCCGCCGCACGGCTGCGGCGCGGCCAGGCGGTCCTGCTGCGCGGCCGCGACGCGCCCGGGGATGGCGTGGCCTACGCGTGTTGCGGCGGCGTCGTCGTTGCCGTCGGCGCGGTCGAGCGCGGCGAATTGGTGCCGGGCCGCGTCTTCAATCTGCCGTTCTGAGCAAGGCAGGCCGGCCTTCGGCCGCGAGCAGCACATCGGACTCGTCTTTCAGGGCGACGCCGGTAAGCTTGCGCTTCAAAGCCTCGTCCACCAGCCATGCAAGCTTGAAAGCCGCGAGATCGTGCACGAGGCCCTCATAACGAACGTTCGAAATGCAATTGCGCTCGCCATCGTTACGGCCAGGCTTCGGATTGTAAGTGAGATAAATGCCGAGTGAGTCCGGCGACGATAGGCCGGGCCGCTCGCCGATGAGCACGATCACCGCGCGCGCCTTGAGCAGCTGGCCGATTTCGTCAGCGAGCGCGACGCGCGCCTGGCTGGCGACGACGACGGGCGCGACGCGCCAGCCCGCCCGCTCGATATACGGCTGGAACGCGGCAAGCAAAGGCGCCGTCTGGGTATGGACCGCGGTTGCCGACAGGCCGTCGGCCACGACGATCGCCAGATCGCACGGTTTGCCGCCCTGTTCGATCAGCAGCACGCGGCTCTGGGGACTAAGCGAACGCCCCCAATCGGGACGGCGCAGATAGCTCGCGCGATCCGGCGCAGCGCTCGCGACGCAGAGGGCGGCAAAGCCGAGCTTCTGGATCTCGGCTTCGATCTTCTCGTGATCGAACGGCGTATGCACCGCATCGCGGGCGCGGGCATGAGCGAGCGAAAACTTCAGCACTTCCCGGGTCGGCAGCGAGGCGCCGGCGCGGCCGAGGGCGATGCGCGCCTGAGTCGTGCGGGACAGGTTCTTCCAGAAATCCTCGACGACCGGCGGCCGCATCTCAGCCCTCGTGCCAAGCAATGAGCGGATGCGCGGTCTCCTGTCGCAAGAGCCGCCCGTCGGCGCCGGTGATCCGCATGCGCGCGAGCCAGGCATCGAACTCCGGCGCGCGCTTCAAGCCGAAGACGTCGCGCAAATAAAGCGCATCGTGGAACGAGGTCGACTGGTAATTCAGCATGACGTCATCGGCGCCCGGAATGCCCATGATATAGGTGAGCCCGGCCGCGGCCAGCAGTGTCATCAGATTATCCATGTCGTCCTGATCGGCCTCGGCATGGTTGGTGTAGCAGACGTCGCAGCCGAGCGGCAGGCCCATCAGCTTGCCGCAGAAATGATCTTCGAGGCCGGCACGGATGATCTGCTTGCCGTCATAGAGATATTCGGGGCCGATGAAGCCGACGACCGTGTTGACGAGCAGCGGCTTGAACGGCCGGCATGTCGCATAGGCGCGCGCCTCCAGCGTCTGCTGATCGACGCCGTGATGCGCATTGGCGGAGAGCGCACTGCCCTGGCCGGTTTCGAAATACATCACATTGTCGCCGACGGTGCCGCGCTTCAAGGACAAGGCCGCGTCGCGGCCCTCTTTCAGCACGGCGAGGTCGACGCCGAAAGACCGGTTCGCGGCCTCGGTTCCGGCGACGGACTGGAAGACGAGATCGACCGGCAGGCCGCGATTGATCAATTCGATCGAACTCGTGACATGGGTCAGCACACAGGCCTGCGTCGGAATGTCGAACCGGGCGATGACGCTGTCGATCAGCTGCAGCAGATCGGCCAGGACCGGCAGGCTGTCGGAAGCGGGGTTGATGCCGATCACCGCATCGCCGCTGCCATACATCAGTCCATCGACGATCGAAGCGGCGACGCCGGCGCGGCTGTCGGTAGGATGATTGGGTTGCAGGCGCACCGCTAACGTGCCGGGTAAGCCGATCGTGTCGCGGAATTTCGTGACGACTTGGCATTTCCTTGCCGCCAGGATCAGATCCTGGTTGCGCATGAGCTTGCTGACGGCAGCCGCGATCTCCGGCGTAATGCCGGGCGCCAGCGCCGAGACAATCTCCGGAGTCGCCTCGTCCGAGAGCAGGAAGTTGCGGAATTCGCCGACCGTCAGGTGCGAGATCGGCGCGAATGCCACCCGGTCATGCGTGTCGATGATGAGCCGGGTGATCTCATCGCTCTCGTAGGGAACGAGCGTTTCTTCGAGAAAACGCTTGAGCGGCATGTCGGCAAGGCAGAGCTTGGCCGCGACATTCTCTTCCGCGCAGCTTGCCGCGATCCCGGCAAGCATATCGCCGGAGCGCGGCGGCGTCGCCTTGGCCATGAGCTCGGCCAAGGATCCGAACGCCCACCGGGTTGTTCCCGTCGCATAATGGTAGCCCATCTCTCGCTCCAGAAGCTTTGCTTTGGCTAACGATTATAAAGCCCCCGGGGGAGCAGGCGCGGAAATATCCGCGCCTGTCCTGATCAAAGTCCGGCGTGAACCGTTTCGCCGACGGCTGCTTCTTCGGCGAGGATCTCGGCATGGCGCTTGGCAATGTCGGCGGCGCTGATCGGCGGCCCGGGGAAACGCTTGCGCTCAAGCGCGAACCAGCCGACGACGAGCAAGACGAGAATGCCGATCGCGTAGTTGACGACGATGTCGTTCGGCGGCTGCAGGCCGATCCAGGTCACGCCGACAACGCCGAGAGTGGTGATGACCGCAAGCGGCTTCGACCAGACGCCGAGCTTGAACGGGCCGGACGGCAGCCAGCCTTTCGATTCGGCATAGAGGCCGGCGGCGACCGGCATCGCATAGGAAATATAGAGGAAGACCGCCGAACCCGCCGCCAAGGCATTGTAAGCCGAGGAATAAAGCGTCGCCGCAATGGCGAGGACCACGGTTGCCCAAATGCCGCCGACCGGCGTGCGATAGGCTGGGCTGACCCGGCGCAGCAGCGGCGACAGGAAGGGCACCCCGCCGTCGCGCGAGAAAGCAAAGATCATCCGCGACGTCGAGGTCACGCAGGCGAGCGAGCAAAGATAATTGGCGATGACGATCAGGACATAAAGCACATCCTTCAAGGCATTCGGCACGCCGAGGCCGGCGAGAAGGTTGAAGAATACATTGCCGCCGTCCTTCGCCGCGGCCACCGGATCGCTCATGGCCAAAACGAAAGAGCAGACCATGATGTAGCCGAAGATCACCGAATAAAGGATCGAATTGATGATCCCTTTCGGCACGGCGACCCGGGCGTTAAGCGTCTCCTCGGCGGTGTGCGCCGAGGCGTCGAAGCCGGTGATCGTATAGAGCGGCAGCAGCAGGCCGAGCAGGAAGGCATAGACGAGATTGTTCGTGCGCGGCACGACATCGCCGCCCGGATCGCCGGTGTTGTTGACGATGTGAAACAGGCGCGACAGGTCGAAATGATGCACGCTGAACAACATCGTCGCTGTGAGCAGAATGGCGACGAAGAAGATCAGATAGCCGGAGAAATCGGTGAGCTTGCTCGTCACCTTGATGCCGAAATGATTGAGAAGGCCCTGGGCGATGGCGATGACGCTGACGCCGGCCAATTGCTGCCAATAGCCCCATTTCGATGTATCGATATGGAAGATATTGGTCAGGATCAGGCTCGTGAACAACGTATAGGCGCCGACCGTGACCGCGGCGGTGACGAAGATCAGACCGAGCAGGTTCATCCACGCCGTGGCCCAGCCCCAGCCGCGCCCGCCCAGGATGGACGACCAATGATAAAGACCGCCGGCCGTCGGATAAGCCGAGCCGATCTGAGCCATCGACAGGCCGACGATCAGCGAGAAGACGCCGCCGACAAGCCAGCCGACGCCGATGCCGAAACCGCCGGTGGTCGAAAAGCCGGTTTGAAAGCTCGTGATGCCACCGGCAAGGATGCAGATGATCGAGAACGAGATCGCGAAATTGGAGAAGCTTTTCATGCCGCGCGCAAGCTCTTGGGCATAGCCCATCTGGTGCAGCACGTGGACGTCTTCTTCGAGAATGGATTGATCGGTGGCTTCAGGTCCGGCTGACATCGGCGCCTCCTCGTACTCCCCCTCGGGGAGCCTTTAGTCTTAGCTCGACGGAGCGCGACAATGCGATTTGCATGCCGTCCCCAAAGAGAAACTTCCGCAGTCTGGACGCAGGCGAAAGATATTTTCTTGACATTTTCCAGCCAAGATTTGACCTTTGTCCGGTCCTCAACCGGGGAATGGACGTGCCGGTTCAGCAATCCGCTTTTCAGGACCGGGCCGGCGACCATTCGGTCGTCTTGGCGGCGGCGGCGCATGGCGCAGTCGACTTCATCACCGCGCGCGGTGGCGATCCGGAACGCGTTGCAGCGGTCGCCGGCGTCGACCTCCGACAATTGGAAATTCCCACCGATCCAATCGATCTGCGTGGCTATTGCGGCTTGTTCGAAGAGGCGGCGCGGCAGACCGGCGAAGACAATTTCGGGCTTTGGTACGGCCAGCAGTTCGAGCCGCATATGCTGGGGCTGATCGGCTTCATCGCGCTGGCTTCGCCGACGCTGGGCGAGGCGGCCAAAAACCTGGCGCATTATTTTCCGCTTCATCAATCGGGCACGCGCACCCGTCTCTTCACCCGCGACGGCTTGCTGCATCTCGAATATCAGATCGTCGACGGCCGTATCGTCAATCGCCGCCAGGATGCCGAACTGACGATGGGCATGTTCGTCAATCTGTTCCGCCATTGCCTCGGCCGCACCTGGTCGCCCGAGGAAGTGCATCTTGAACATGCGGCGCCGCAGGCGCCGGAAGAGCATGAGCACGCCTTCCACGCGCCGATCTTTTTCGGCCGCGGCAGCAATCGGCTGGTGTTCCGCAACGATCAGCTCGACCGGCCGATGCCGGGCGCCGATCCGCAATTGCTGTCGCTCCTGCGCGCGACGCTGACGCGCGTCGCGCAGACGACGCAGCTCGCCTTCAAGGACCGGCTGACGGGCGAGATCCGCACGCATCTTGCCGCCGGCGAGGTGAAATTCCCCGATATCGCCGCGGCGCTCAGGATGTCGCAATCGGCGCTGCTGCGGCGGCTCGAGGATGAGAACATCGGCTTTGCCAAGCTCGTCGAGCAGGTGCGGCGCGAACAGGCGCGCGCCTATCTCGCGCAGCGCCATATCGCCGTGAGCGAGATCGCGCTCTTGCTCGGCTATTCCGAGATCAGCGCGTTTTCACGCGCCTTCAAGCGTTGGGAAGGCATTTCGCCGAATCACTACCGCGCCATGGCTCTGGGCGATTAGCCGGCGCTTTCGGACCTCTGCCGCTTCGAAGAAGCCGATTTGAAGAAATGGTCGGAGTGAGAGGATTCGAACCTCCGGCCCCCTCGTCCCGAACGAGGTGCGCTACCAGGCTGCGCTACACTCCGATTTTGCCGGTCAGTCTGGGCGCAGACGCCCGCGGCGCATGCCTTATAGCTAGGCCGCCCGCGCCCGACAAGGGCGCGGGAGCAGCAATTCGACCGGCTTAAACGGCCGGCGCGTGGCGCGGCTCGGTCGGCGGCAGCGCCGGCGGCGTTGCGGCGGCCTCGATCTTGGCCATGCCGGCCTTCACAGCCTCCTGCACCTTCTCGAAGGCGCGGACCTCGATCTGGCGGACGCGCTCGCGCGAGATGTGGAACTCGTCCGACAATTGCTCGAGCGTAATCGGCTCCTCGGCGAGACGCCGCGCCTCAAAGATGCGCCGCTCGCGCTCGGAAAGAACGCCGAGCGCGGTGTGAAGCGCATCGAGCCGGTTGTCGGTCTCCTCGCGATTGGCGAGCAGGCTTTCCTGGCTGGTGCTGTCGTCGACGAGCCAATCCTGCCATTCGCCCTCGCCCTCTTCGCGCAGCGGCGCATTGAGCGAGGCGTCGCCCGCCATGCGGCGGTTCATCTCGATCACATCCTGCTGCGAAACGCCGAGCCGCTTGGCGATGGTCGCGACCTGATCCGGATTCATGTCGCCGTCTTCGAGCGCGGAAATCTGGCTCTTCGCCTTGCGCAGGTTGAAGAACAGCTTCTTCTGGCTCGCCGTGGTGCCCATTTTCACGAGCGACCAGGAGCGCAGGATATATTCTTGGATCGAGGCGCGGATCCACCACATCGCATAGGTCGCGAGACGAAAACCGCGGTCAGGCTCGAAGCGCTTCACCGCCTGCATCAGGCCGACATTGCCTTCCGAAATGACTTCGCCGATCGGCAGGCCATAGCCGCGATAACCCATGGCGATTTTGGCGACGAGCCGCAGATGCGACGTCACCAGTTTCTGCGCCGCTTGCGGGTCCTCATGCTCGCGCCAGCGCTTGGCGAGCATATATTCCTCTTGCGGTTCCAGCATCGGGAACCGGCGGATTTCGCGGAGATAGCGGGATAGTCCGTTTTCCCCCGAGAGAATGGGAAGTGCGGCTGCTGAAGCCATTGTGAAAAATCCCTCCTGTCGAACTCCCGTTTCGGCGAGCTCAAAAACGGCAACCGAAGTCTGCCGTATGGGAAATATAGGAGCGCCGGCTCTCCTTCGAAAGAGCGCGTCCAAGATCAGAGATTACAAAAGGGTAACCAAGAGCCGCCATTTTGCGGCAAAGCCGCGCCGGCGCCTCTTTGCTATGTCCCCGCGGCGAGCGCCGTGTGCAATTGCACAAGGTCCGCCGGCAGTTCGCTCTCGAATAAAAATTCCTCAGCAGAAACAGGGTGCCTGAACCCAAGCGTGGCGGCGTGCAGGGCCTGGCGGCCGAGCCGTTCGAGCGCCGCCTGAGCCTCCGGCCCAAGCCGCGCCGCCTTGGTCTTGAAGCCGCGACCATAGAGCGCGTCCCCCAAAAGCGGATGGCCGCCATGCGCCAAATGCACTCGGATCTGATGCGTCCGTCCCGTCTCCAAAGCGCAACGCAGCAGGCTCGCGACCGGCTTGCCGTCGCTGCCGCTGTAGGTCTCGACCAGCTCCCAATGCGTCACCGCGGCGCGGCCGGCGCCGTCGCGGACGACGGCCATTTTCTCGCGGTCGATCTTATGGCGGCCGAGCGGCAGGTCGATCGTGCCGGCTTGCCGCTCCGGCACCCCCCAGACAAAGGCGAGATATTCGCGCGTCAGCGCCTCAAGGCTGTGATCGGCAAAGAGCTTGGCCAAGCCCTTATGCGCCGCATCCGTCTTGGCCACGACGATGAGGCCGGACGTATCCTTGTCGAGACGATGGACGATGCCCGGCCGCTTGACCCCGCCAATGCCGGAGAGGCTGTCGCCGCAATGGGCGATCAGGGCATTGACCAGGGTGCCGCTCGGATGGCCGGGCGCCGGATGCACGACGAGCCCCGCCGGCTTGTCGATGACGATCAGGTGCGGGTCTTCGTGAACGATGGCGAGGGGAATTGCCTCACCCTGCGGCACCGGCTCTTCCGCCGCCGGCACGGTGATGTCGATCCTTTGTCCGGCTTTGACCTTATGCCCCGCGTCGCGCACCGGCGCGCCATCGATGGCAACGGCGCCGGCCTCGATCAGC
>NZ_CANSHK010000063.1:0-9781 GCF_947646745.1 uncultured Methylovirgula sp.
GGCTGGGGCGGATACGTGCATCGGCGTGGTGCAAGGGCCCTGCCTTGATGCGCCCGGCGGCCAATCGACCTATGGCATGAAGGATTGCGCCAACCGCGAAGCCATCGTCTGGGACGAGGAATTAAACAAAGCCTATAAGGCCGTGCTCAGCGCTTTCGGCGACACCGACGCCGACGATGACGGCGGCAAGAAAATCAAGCGCGCCGACCTGATCCGCGACGCGCAACGGGCGTGGGTCGCCTTCCGCGACAAGAAATGCGAAGTTGCGAGCCTGCAAATGGCGGGCGGCACCGGCGCCGGCGTCCTCTACGACGATTGTTATCTTTATGAAACGGCCCATCAGGCCATTTGGCTGAATTCCCTGGTCGATACGCAGTAGCGATCGCCGACGGCCACGACGACAAGAGCAGATCATGAACACGCAGACCTCGTCCAAACTCATCAAAGGCGCGACCGGCGATTGGGAGGTGGTCATCGGCATGGAGGTCCATGCCCAGGTCGTCTCCAAATCGAAGCTTTTTTCGGGCGCCTCGACCGAATTCGGCGGCGAGCCGAACAGCCATGTCTCGCTGGTCGATGCCGCCATGCCGGGCATGCTGCCGGTGATCAACGTGGAATGCGTCGCCCAGGCGATCCGCAGCGGCCTCGGCCTTAAGGCCAAGATCAACCTGCGTTCGAGCTTCGACCGGAAGAATTATTTCTACCCCGACCTGCCGCAGGGCTATCAGATTTCCCAATACAAAAGCCCAATCGTCGGCGAGGGCGTGGTGAGCGTCGACGTCACGCCGATCGAGCGCATCGAGGTCGGAATCGAACGGCTGCATCTTGAACAGGATGCCGGCAAGTCGCTGCACGATCAGTCGGCGACGGACTCCTTCGTCGATCTCAACCGCTCTGGCGTCGCGCTGATGGAAATCGTCTCGAAGCCCGACATGCGCTCGGCCGACGAGGCCAAGGCCTATATCAGCAAGCTGCGGACGATCCTGCGCTACCTTGGCACCTGCGACGGCAATATGGAGCAGGGGTCGCTGCGCGCCGACGTCAATGTCTCGGTGCGGCGCCCAGGCGAGGGCCTCGGCACGCGTTGCGAGATCAAGAACGTCAACTCGATCCGCTTCATCGGCCAGGCCATCGAGACCGAGGCGCGGCGACAGATCGGCATTCTCGAAGACGGCGGCAAGATCGACCAGGAGACGCGGCTCTTCGACCCCAACAAGGGCGAGACGCGGTCCATGCGCTCGAAGGAAGAAGCCCATGACTATCGCTATTTCCCCGATCCGGACCTGCTGCCGCTCGAATTCGATCAGGCCTATGTCGATGCGCTGGCCGCGCATCTGCCGGAGCTGCCGGATGCCAAGCGCGCCCGCTTCATCGCCGATTATGGGCTGCCGGCCTATGACGCCGGCGTGCTCGTCGCCGACAAAGAGACGGCCGATTATTACGAGGCCGCCGTCGCATATTGCGGGGTGAAACGCGATCCCAAGGCGGTCGCCAATTGGGTCATGGGCGATGTGTCGGCTTATGCCAATTCGGTCGGTCTTGCGGTGCCGCAGACGCATCTGAAGCCCGGGCAGATCGCCGGCCTCGTCGATCTCATCGCCGACGGCACCATCTCGGGAAAGATCGCCAAAGACCTGCTTTTGATCCTCATCGAAGAGGAGAAGGACGGCGATCCGCGTGCCATCGTCGAAACGCGCGGCATGAAACAGGTCACCGACCTTGGCGCGATTGAGACCGCGGTGGATGCGATCATCGCCGCCAATCCCGACAAGGTGGCGCAAGCTCTGGCCAAGCCTTCGATGCTCGGATGGTTCGTCGGTCAGGTGATGAAACAGACAGGCGGCAAGGCCAATCCGCAGGCGGTCAACGAGCTTCTAAAGACCAAACTCGGCATCTGAAACGCCGCTCCGAATCAATCGGCGAATCGCGGAAATCGCGTTTCGAGGCTTTGCAAAGCCGCGCGCGACGCCTTTTTGCGCAATTTTTTTCGAGTCCCACAAAAAAATTTTTGCCCGCGGTTTTGCTGCGCGGATTGACATCGGCGATCGCCAGTAAAGAGCGCGCGGACATTGGTTTGAGAGCGGTGAAATGCACTGCCCTGCGGCGCATTCGATGCGCTTCACCGCAGCCCGCCGCGTTCGTGCGAAAGCAGCGCGATGATGTGCGCGGGTGTATGCGCGCGCTCGTTCAAAATGCAAATTGAATCAAGAAAAACAATAGCTTTGCTTCAGCGTTGAAAAGCGCATGCGCGTCGATGGCGATGCTCGATAGCGGCTTTGGATGGTTGCCGAAGCGCTTCATCGCATCGTGTTTTCGCGCATCGATACGAAGCCCGTAAACCGCATGCGAAGATACGTTCGAAGACTTCGCGCGCATCGTAAAGGGCAACGTCTTGCTAAGAAAAACGGCGCAGAATCGGCGCGCGATTCGGCCTCTCGCGCATAAGCCCCTCTTGCACGACTGATTAACCGCGCTACGCTATTTATGCCTCTTGTCGGCAAAGAAACGCATGCCGGCAAAATAGCAGAGGGAACTTGATCATGGTGAAGGCTACCACCAAGCGTAAACCCGCGAAGAAAAGCGCGGCGAAGAAGACTGCTAAGAAGGCCGTGCGGAAAGCGGCCACGAAGAAGAGCGTGAAGAAGGCCACCAAGAAGGTTGCCAAGCGCGCGACCAAGACCGCGGCGAAGAAGGCCCGTACCTCGGCCCGCAAGTCGCCGGGCAAGAAGGCCGGCGCCAAAAAGGCGCGCAAGTCTTCCCCCCGCAAGCCGAAGGCCCCTGCGCCAGCGGCTCCGGAGCCGGTCTAGACTCGTTGCAATAGGAGGACGGTAACGGCCAGATGGCCTCGGCGCTCTCGCGCGAGGTCGTGCGTCGAGCCCCAGATTGGCGCAGAGGCGCCCTGGCCGTTCCGTCTTCGTCCGCTCTTTATATCGGCAAGGTCTTTATATCGGGAAAGGCGCGCCCCGATTTGGCTTGTGAGGAGCATGTGCCTGGCTTAGCGGGTCAGGCAGCTCAGCGCGAAATTAAACCAGATCTTTTCTTCGGCCGCTCCGGTCAGCTTCATGTTCTGCCACTCGGTCGCGCATTGATGCATGCGCGCGTGTGACGCCGGCGGCAATCTCAGCAATGTTCCAGGTCCCGCATTGAAGGCGCCGGTCTTGATCGGTTCGCCCGGCGCTTGCGGCGCGGTCGGCGGAAGGACCGGCACGATACTCGCGGCACTGGGCGCTTGCGGCGAAGGCTGGTCGCCCGGCGCGGCGGGGCGCCCTGGCGACAACACCGCCGGGCGCTGCGGCGGCAGCGGGGCGAGTTTGCCGTCCTGCGCGACATGGATTTGCGCCTGCGCCATAGCGCGATCCGCGAGCGTCAGCGCCAAGGCGGTCGCAAGGCTCATGGCAAGGCGGAATTTTAGGGCGCGCGTCATTTCCGCAGAGGGGCTCGTGGGTATGGGGGGCGGGATTGCATTGGGCGTCGCATGGCGGAAATCTATGCCCTGATCGTGGCTGAGGTGAGATGGTTTTGGGATGCTGCCGCGCGCCCCGCGCGGGCCTCTATACGGCCTTGTTGTATCTTCACCGAATCTTTAGGGCCGATCACGCGCTTGCGATGGCGTTTAAGGCTATCTGCCTTGAATCGCGTCAGTAATCTACGCCATAAGACGGGCCACCGGGTTGATGAGCTGGCGGAACGCAGCCGTCAAGGCTCGCCAGATTGCAGCGCAACCCGGCAGGCGCCCAGGTTTGTTGCGATGCGACGCCGCATCTTCTGGTCTTGAGAATCGCTTCGTTCCTGTGCCGGCGGCGATCGGGCGGGTTGGTCCGAAACGAGGAGTGCTTTGAATGTGGATCGTCCGCCTCGCGCTCGATCGGCCCTATACCTTTATCGTTCTGGCGCTGCTGATCCTGATCTTGAGCCCGGTCGTGATCCTCGGGACGGCGACGGATATTTTCCCCAATATCAATATCCCGGTGATCGCCGTCGTCTGGTCCTACACCGGCCTGAACCCGGAGGAGATGGAAGGCCGGCTGACGACCCCCTACGAGCGGTCGCTGACGACGCTCGTCGACAATATCGAACATATTGAATCGACCACCTACAATGGCCTGGCGGTGGTGAAAATCTTCCTGCAGCCGGGCGCCAGCCTCGATACGGCCAATGCGCAGGTGACGGCCATGGCCCAATTGGCGCTGCATCAGATGCCGCCCGGGACGCAGCCGCCGGAAGTCCTCAATTTCAGCGCCTCGAGCGTGCCGATCCTGCAACTCGGTCTTTCCGGGCAAGGGCTGTCGGAGCAGGAGCTCAATGACCTTGCGCTGAATTTTCTCCGCACCCAGCTTGTCACCGTGCCCGGCGCCGTCATTCCTTATCCTTACGGCGGCAAGCAGCGCGAGTTGTTGATCAGCCTTAATCCGCAGCAGCTTCAGGCCAAGGGCCTTTCGCCGGCCGACGTCCTGAATGCCGTCGAGCGGCAATATATCGTCCTGCCGTCCGGCACGACGAAGATTTCCGAGTTCGAATATGACGTCCACGTCAATGGCACGACGCGGACCGCCGACGAATTGAACGATCTGCCGATCAAGACCGTCGGCAATGCGACCATCTATCTGCGCGACGTCGCGACCGTCAGCGTCGCCTTTGCGCCGCAGACCAATGTCGTGCGTCAGAACGGGAGGCGCGGCGTTCTGGTCAGCGTCATCAAGGCCGGCAATGCCTCGACGATCAGCGTCGTCAACGGCATTCGGGCGATGCTGCCGCGCGTCGCCCAGACCCTGCCGCCGCAATTGAAGATCCAACCCTTGGCCGACCAGTCGGTCTTCGTCAAGGCGTCGGTCTTCAGCGTGATCCGCGAAGCGGTCATTGCCGCCGGCCTGACCGCCATGATGATCCTGCTGTTCCTCGGCAGTTGGCGCTCGACGCTGATCATCGCGGTATCGATCCCGCTGTCGATCCTGACCTCGGTGATGGTGCTGAGCTTCATCGGCCAGACCATCAACATCATGACCCTCGGCGGCTTGGCGCTGGCCGTCGGTATTCTGGTCGACGACGCGACCGTCACGATCGAGAATATCGAGCGCTACATGGAGGAGGGGCATCCGCAGCGCGATTCCATCCTCTACGGCGCCGCGCAGATCGCCGTGCCGGCTCTCGTCTCGACGCTGTCGATCTGCATCGTCTTCGTGCCGATGTTCCTGCTTAACGGCGTCGCGCGCTATCTGTTCATTCCGCTGGCCGAAGCCGTCGTCTTCGCCATGCTCGCCTCTTATGTCTTGTCGCGCACCCTGGTCCCGACCATGGCCATGTATCTCCTGACGACCGAGAAGCATGAGAATGCCGGCCGGCGGACGCGCAACCCGCTGAAATTGTTCCAGCAGGGATTCGAGGCGCAGTTCGAGCGGCTTCGTTTCGGCTATCGGGACGTCCTCGCCTCTTTCGTCCATAATCGGAAAGTCTTCGTGCCGGCCTTTCTCGGCTGCGCGCTGGCGGCTTTCCTGCTCGCGCCCTGGCTCGGCCAGGATTTCTTTCCCAATACGGACAGCGGCCAGTTCATCCTGCACATGCGTGCCAAAACCGGCACCAGGATCGAGGATACCGCCCGGCTCGCCGATCTCGTCGAGAACAGGATCCGCGACATCATCCCCGCGCGCGAGCTGGAATCGATCATCGATAATATCGGGCTGCCCTACAGCGGCATCAATCTCACGCACACGACCTCGGGCGTGATCGGCGCCGCCGACGCGGACATTATGGTCCAGCTCGCGCAAGACCATCATCCGACCGCCGATTACGTGCAGAAGATCAGGCTTGCGGTCGCGCGGGATTTTCCCAGCATCACCTTCTATACGCTGCCGGCCGATATGATCACGCAGATCTTGAATTTCGGCCTGCCGGCGCCGATCGACATCCAGATCACCGGCGCCGACATCTATAAGAATCATGCTGTCGCGAACCATATGCTGGAGCGCATCCGGGCGGTGAGCGGCATTGTCGATGCCCGCATCCAGCAGGCATTCGATTATCCGATCTTCGAGATTGCGGTCGACCGCACCAAGGCGCAGCAGAACGGCCTGACCGAGAACGATGTCGCAAGCAGCGTACTCGACACGCTGAGCGGCAGTTTTCAAACTGCGCCGATGTTCTTCCTGAACCGCACCAACGGCGTCAATTATAACCTGGCGACCATGGCGCCGCAGTACGACATTCAATCCTTGCAGGATCTGCAGAATCTACCGATCACCGGAACCGGCCAGCGGGCGCCGGCGATCCTCGCGGATGTCGCGACGATCACCCGTTCACAGGAGATGGCCTCGGTCGATCATTACAATATTCGCCGCACCGTCGATATTTACGCCAATATCCGCGACCGCGATCTGGGCGCCGTCGGACGTGACGTGCAGAAGATCGTCGACGAGGACAGGCATCTGTTGCCGCGCGGCAGCTTCGTCACGGTGCGCGGCCAATTGGCCACGATGCAGGGCGCCTATATGGACCTTTTCGAAGGTCTCGCGTTCTCCATCCTGTTCGTCTACCTGCTGATTGTCGTGAACTTTCAGTCTTGGTCGGATGCCTTTATTATCGTCTCCGCCCTGCCGGCGGCACTCGCGGGCATCGTTCTGTTTCTGTTCTTTACCGGAACGACATTGTCTGTGCCGGCGCTGATGGGAGCCATCATGTGCATGGGCGTCGCCACGGCCAACAGCATCCTGGTCATCGCCTTCGCGCGCGAGAAGCTGGCCGAGCACGGCGATGCGCTGCAAGCTGCGATCGATGCCGGGTTCACCCGGTTCCGGCCGGTGCTGATGACGGCTTTGGCGATGATCATCGGCATGGTGCCGATGGCGCTTGGCGCCGGCGAAGGCGGCGAGCAGAACGCGCCGCTCGGCCGCGCCGTGATCGGCGGCCTGATGCTCGCGACCGTCGCGACTTTGGTTTTCGTTCCGACTGTTTTTTCTCTGCTGCATTACCGCAAGGGCGGGGCGCAACCGCTGCCGCCGGACGGTGAGCACGAGGGACACGGGAGTTTGGTGGCCTGATGCTCGAAAAAGCCGACAATGTGAAGCCGATCGCGCCGCCGCATGCGGTGCCGGATCATCAACGTTCCGCCCGGCGCGGCGGTGGCGGCAGGGTCTTGCTGGGCCTCCTGGTTCTGGCGGCGCTGCTGGGTGGAATTTACTACGGCATTCGCGCCCGCACTTCGGCGGAATCCGCGCTGTCGAAGGAAACCGTCCAATCGGCCGTGCCGGTCGTCGATGTCGTGCGGCCGAAGGAAAATGCCCCGAGCCAGGCCTTGGTGCTGCCGGGGCAGACGACCTCCTTCACCGACACGCCGATCTACGCGCGCGCCAACGGCTATCTCAAAAAGTGGTACGTCGATATCGGCGCCAAGGTGAAGAAGGGCGAATTGCTCGCCGAGATCGAGACGCCCGAGCTCGACGCGCAATTGCGCCAGGCGCGGGCCGATCTCGTGACGGCGGAGGCCAATTCCAAATTGGCTGCCATTACCGCGCACCGGACCGAAGATCTCTTGAAGTCGCAATCGGTCTCGACGCAGGAGCGCGATAACGCCGCCGGTGCTTATGCCGCCGACCAGGCGATCGTCACCTCGCGCCAGGCGGATGTGGCGCGGCTCGAGGAGCTTCAATCCTACGAGAAGATCTACGCGCCCTTCGATGGCGTGATCACCGCCCGCAATACCGATATCGGCGATCTCATCACCGCCGGATCCGGCACGCGCAATTCGGAGCTTTTCCGCATGCAAGCGACGGGCACGTTGCGCATCTATGTGGCAATCCCCGAGGTCTATACGCCGCAGGTTCACATCGGAGCGGAGCCGACCGTCACGCTCGACGAATATCCGGACCAGGCCTTCCAGGGCACGCTCGTGCGTACGGATGAAGCGATCAACCCGCTTTCGCGGACGCTTCTGGCGGAGGTCGATGTCGATAATTCGCAAGGCAAGCTGCTGCCCGGCGCCTATACATTCGTGCATTTTGCGCTGCATGCGCATCCGGGCAGCGTGACCGTACCGTCGAACACGCTGCTGTTCCGCAGCGAAGGTCTGCGCGTCGGTGTCGTGCGCGATGGCAAGGTGCAATTGGTGCCGGTCAAGATTGGCCGCGATTACGGCGATAGAGTCGAAGTCATTTCCGGCCTCAAGAATACGGACGCGGTCATCGTCAATCCGTCGGATTCCTTGACGAGCGGCGTCACGGTCAAAGTGAACTCCAGCAAGCCGGCCGGAGCGTCTTAATGCGTCACGCGTGGGGGGGAGTCGCGGCGTTCGGATTTTTGCTGGGCGGATGCATGGTGGGGCCGGATTACGTGACGCCCGCCGTTCCGGTCACGCCGAAATTCAAGGAGGCGACGCGCCCGGTCGATCCCAAGACCGACGGGACCTGGGTGCGCGCCATCCCCAGCGATGCGTTCGAGCGCGGCAAATGGTGGGAGGCCTTCGGCGACCCGGAGCTCGACCGGCTCGAGGATCAGCTCGGCGACGCCAACCAGAATTTGCGCGAAGCCGAAGCCCGTTTCGCGCAATCGCGGGCTTTGATCCGGCTCGCACGCGCCTCGGAATTTCCGAGCGTCAGCGCCGGGGCCAGCGCCGCCTCGATCAAGGAATCCGCCCATCAGCCTTATGTTCTGCAAACGAACCCGCAGCCTCTGGGCGATTTCGAAATGCCGGTCGATCTCAATTACGAGATCGATTTCTGGGGCAGGATCCGGCGCGGGGTCGAAGCGGCGCGCGAGGAATCGCAGGCGACGGCGGCCGATCTCTCGACCGCGAGCTTGAGCCTGCATGCCGAACTCGCGCTCGATTATATCGACTTGCGCGCCCAGGATGCGCAACAGCGCCTCTTGGACCAGACGGTCAAGGCCTATGCCCACGCGCTGGACTTGACGCTGAAGCGCCAGTCCGGCGGTCTCGCGCCCGAATCCGATGTCGAGCAGGCGCGCGCCCAGCTCGACACGATCAAGGTCCAGGATACGGATGTCGGGGTGACCCGGGCGCAATTCGAACACGCCATTGCCGTCCTGATCGGCGAGCCGCCGGCGGCGCTCAATATTCCGCCGGCGCCCCTTGGCCAGCTCAAGCCGCGCGCCGTGCCGGGCATGCTGCCGTCCGAGCTTTTGCAGCGTCGGCCGGACATTGCCGCCGCGGAGCGCCGGGTCGCCGAAGCCAATCAGCAGATCGGCATTGCCGATGCCGCCTTTTATCCAAACGTGAACCTTGCGGCGCTCGCCGGCTTCCAGGGTACGACGCCGGCGAATTGGTTCGTCTGGCCGAGCCTACTCTGGTCGGTTGGTACGACCCTGTCGCAGCCGATCTTCGACGGCGGCGCAATCCGGGCGCAATCCGATGCCGTTCGCGCCGCTTACACGGAGAATGTCGCCAGCTATCGGCAGACGACGCTGTCGGCCTTCCAGGACGTCGAGGACAATCTCTCGACCTTGCGCATTCTGGGCCGCGAGGCCAAGCAGCAGCGCGACGCAGTGATCGCGGCGAACCAGGCGCTCAAGACCTTCACCACGCTCTACATCGGCGGCGAAGTCGCTTATCTTCAAGTCATCACCGCGCAAACGACGGCGCTGTCCAACGAGGTCAATGAAGTCGACATTCAGCGCCGGCGGATGGAGGCCAATGTGCGGTTGATCAAGGCGCTCGGCGGCGGTTGGGACGTGGGGCAGCTTCCGGTTCTCGCCTCGAGCGGCTTGCCGCGCGGCGCCTTTGTGCCGGTCGGGCAGCAGTAAAGCATCGGACCGAAAAGTGCGAAGCGGTTTTCGG
>NZ_CANSHK010000064.1:0-9657 GCF_947646745.1 uncultured Methylovirgula sp.
TGACGACGAACGTATAAGGCCGCTGCAGCGCGATCCTGACAATGCCGATCATGCGGTTAAAGCAACTCCCAGGTTGCCGGTATGAGGTTCATGTCTTGAGCTTCGATCTGCATCCCGGCCAAAAAAAGGAATATGCCAGATACAGGTTGCGTCAAGAGCGCAAAAAACACCCCGCGCCCAGCGACGCCAAGCACGATGTCCGGATACTAGTGCGCTGCAGAAAGCGTTGGTACTAAATAAAAATTTGGTATCGAATTGGTAATTTTGGCATCCAAAGCTCAATGCGTTTGGTGGCTTCGCGGTCTGAGCTTTTTGACGTTTTCTTGACGCGCCGGCACGATCTCGAGACAGGCGCCCTGCGATGTTTCGCCGAGCCGCAGCGTAAGCCCGTGCACGTCCGCAATGGTCGCCGCCATGTTGAGGCCCAGTCCATTGCCGGGCAGATGTCCGGTCGCGGCGGCGCGATAGAACCGCTTGAAAATCTTGTCGCGGTCCTGGGCCGCGATGCCCGGCCCATTGTCGCGAACTTCGACCCGCGGCCCATCCGGCGTATGTCCAACCGAGACTTTTACGAGGCCGTTCTTCGGCGTGAACTTGATGGCATTGTCGATCAGATTCGTCAGCGCTTCGTGCAGAAGGTCTTGATCGCCGACGAAAGAAACCTTGCTGGGCGCCTCAAGCGTCAGCGTGATCGATTTCGCTTCCGCGAGGGGCTCGTAGAAATCCACGATATCGCGACAAAGCTTGACGAGATCGAGCGGCGCGAAAGCGCTGCGCTGCAAACCGCTTTCAAGTTGGGAAATGCGGAGCAACGCCGTCACCGTCGTCAAGGCGCGGTCGAGATCGGCGAGGATTTGCCGGGCTGTCGCGCGCAATTGTTCCTCCGGCTCGTCGAGCGCCCGCTCGAGCCGCAGATGCGCGACGGTCAAGGGCGTGCGCAAATCATGCGCGATATTGTCGCCGACCTGCCGCAACTGGTTTACCAGCCGGGCGATCTCATCGAGCATGCGGTTGACCGAGCGCACGACATCATCGATCCCGTCCGGAACACGGCTGGCCGGCAGCCGCTCATGCAGATCGCCCTCGACCACGCGGTCTATGGCGAGGTGGATCGCGTTGAGCCGGCGCGCCGCGCGCAGGCTGAGGACAATGCCGGCAATCAGCGAGAGAAGGATCGTCGGACCGATGCCGATCGCCAGGGCGCGCAAGACGGACTGTTGCAGCGCGCGAATCTCGTAGAGCCCGCGGCCCATGATCAGCGTCCCGCCATCCGGCCGCACACGGCCGACGAAGAATGCCGATTCACGGCCGGTCCCATCCGGCGTTGTCGTCCAAGTAATATGGCTACGGCCGTCGAGCGGGACCGGCGGCAGCGCCGTCACGTTGCCGTAGAGATATTTGCCCTTAGCATCGAAGAGACCGACATATTCGATCTGGCGCAGATCGCGGGTCAGGCGCCGTTCAAGCTCCGGCATGAGGCGCGCAGCCGGCTCTGTGGCGGCCTTGGCCACCTCGTCGGCGAGCGAAATACGCGCGCGCGCCATATCGGAATTGGCGACACGCCAATAGACAAAGCCGAAGACCGCCGACGTCGCAAGCGTTACAACAAGCGCAAAAACAACGGCTAAGCGAAAGGCCGTCGAACGGAGGAGCTCACCGATCCCCATGCAGCATAAATCCGGTCGCGCGGACCGTCTCGATCAAGGGAACTTCGCCGCTGCCGTCGACTTTGCGGCGCAGCTTGCCGATATGGACGTCGACGACATTCGTTTGCGGCAAGGTTTTGAAATTCCAAACGTCGGTCAACAACATGGCGCGGGTGACGACCTGGTTCGGATGGCGCATGAAATATTCGAGAAGCTCGAACTCGCGCGGCAGAAGATCAAGCGTGCGATCGCCGCGCCGAACCGTCCGCTCGATCAAATCCATGGTCAGCGGCCCGACCCGAAGGACAGAAACCCGCGAGTCGGCCGACCGGCGCCGTAAAACCTCGACCCGGGCGACCAGTTCATCGATCGAAAACGGCTTGATCAGATAATCGTCGCCGCCGGCTTTCAGGCCGCGTATGCGATCGTCGACCGATGACAGAGCGCTGACGACGAGCACGGGGACCCGATTGCCCTCGTTGCGCCAAGTTTCGAGCATCGGCAAGACATCGGTGCCATGCAGCAACCGATCGATGACCATCACGGCCGGCGCATGGATGCGGATCGCATCGACCACTTGATGCACGGAATCGGCGATCCGAACAGCGTAGCCCTGGCGTTCCAAGGCCAATGAAACTTCTTTGGCAGTCTCAAATTCGTCTTCGATCAGCAATACCGCCGGACGATCCGAGGCCTCAGAAACGCCGGCAGCCATCGCTCTCGTTCCATTAAGCATATGAAAATGGCTCCGTTCGTCCGCTGCGCAGACGACGAAAATTCGCGTCTCGTGTATAGCAAAACCACGTGCGCAGCGCAGAAAAAAGGCATGCATTTCCCCAGCCAACTAAAAACTCATTTAATATTCGGCTCATGAGGGACCGGCAATGGCAAATATATTTACAAACCCTATAGCTAAGGCCGAGCCGTAATCGCGCCGGACGCAGGCACGAGGACAAAAGAAAAGCGGGCCGAAGCCCGCTTTCCAATTTCCAGATCCCTGGCGCTGATCAGTATTTGGTGACCAGCGGGGGCGCCGGCGGCGCCGGATCGAACGGATAGTAGCGGAACGACACGTAGCCAGCCTGCTCGTTGAAGCGCGGCGAGCCGGCGAAGGCGGTCAGGCCCGCCGAAGTCCCCGTCCCGGAGAAGAGTTCGCGTTCGATATACTCATATTCCAGGCCGACCCTGACCGAGCCAAAGTCGCCCTGATAAACCTTGTCCCAGAGACCAGCGGTGATTTCCCAGACATCCTTGGTATTTGCAGCGCAAGTACCGCCGATGAAGTCACAGCCGCTGTTGTTGGCCGTGGGGAGGCTGTAACCGAAGAGTGCTCCCGTCGTCGCGGTCGAGACACCGCGCGACAGAATCCGCTCCTCGCCGCCATAGGCATAGAGGTCGAGTTGCGGCGTGGCATGGACAATCGCGCCACCCATGAAGGTCATTTCCGGCAGAGCGTAAAGCGAGCCGTCCGGATTGAAAGTCGCGTTGCTGAGCCCGCCCGAACCGTAGCGGCCGATGCCGCGGCCGATCATGGCCGTGCCTTGCAGGTCAACCCAGTGCGGAATAGCCGCTAAAGCAATACTGCCGCCCGCTCCCCAGCCCGACGTGTCATGTCTCACAAAGGTACCAGGGAAACCTGTCGGTTCCACGCCGTCATAGAGATCGGTGTAGAGGCCATACCCTTCGATATGGACCGTGCGATCCATGAAGGTCGGCTCCCACGCCGCTTTCACGACGAAGTCCGGGATGTGATTGAACGAGTAGGTCGTGGTTTGGTTGAGGAGGCCACCGCCGATAGACGTCTGATTACAAACGGCGGTGCCAGCGCCCGGGATTGCGGCGGTGCCGACAGTGGCGCTGCCGCCGATCGTGGTGCCGCCACAGCCCGTGATGCCGGCGGTCTGCGGCATTTCCGCCGAAGCCGCAAGCCAGAATTGGCTGCCGAAGTTCTTGACAAGGCGGAACTGCGGCGTACGCGTCCAGTTGAAGCCGACGACGTACTGTGCGTCGATCGTCAGCGGAATGTCTTCGTTGCGCGGCGTGATGCCCTTGGTGTTGAGCGTCACGAGCGACCAGGTCTGACCGCCGAGGATGTGGAAGCCTTCGCCCATCCAGTCGATCGTCGCATACATGTGACGAATGCGCGGATTGTAGGAGTTGCTTTCGTTGGAGTTGGCCGTATTGGCCGCGCCGAGGAAGTCGAGCTCGGCATAGCCTGAGACCAGCACATCCGGATTGTAATTGCCCTGGACCAAAACGGACACGCGGCTCTGCCGCGCCGTGCCGCGCAACTCGTTCAGATGTGCGAGTGGGCTGTTATATTCGGGGATACCGCCGAACGGGGTATCAAAGTCGGCGCCTTGGTCACGCGAGCGGTACACACCTTCCATCGCGAAGAAGCCGCCGGGGGTGATGGTGATACCGTTCAGGTGGAATTTCTTGTCCCACGGAACCGGCGGCGCATAAGGCGCCGCTTGCGCCTGGAAAGAGTCCGACTTCACCTGAACCTGGTGGATTTGCACGCTGTGCTTATCAACCTTTTGCTCAAGGTGGTGGAGTTGCGCCTTGAGGGCGCGAATCTCAGCCGCGAGTTCGGCGTTCGTATCGTCCGCCTTGGCAGCGACGCTGCCGGTCGCGAGCAGCGCGACAAGCGCGGCGCCGCCCAAAAGGTGGCGGCCGAGGCCGCCGAGCCGACGCGCAACTCCGGCCGAGCCCGAAGCGGGCGGCAGCGCGGACGCGTCGTCGCAAGTTACGATGTTTTTCACTGGATACCCCCGAGAAGGTCTACGAGCCAATTCCTGACGGTAAGCTCGTTTCAACCATTCTCGTGGTTATTGGCGCGAGGCTGGACTTTTGTGACAGTTCAGCGCCGGTTCCTTAAAAATATTTTTAATATCGCTTCGGTCAATCCGGATAAATTCTTGTTTTAAAATGTTTTATAAGCTTTCGGCATAGCTTGCGCGCGGCGACGCTTATGTTCATTTGCCGCGCGCTGTAGCGTGGATGTTACAGTCAGTGTGACATTGGCTTACTGGAACGGATAGTAGCGGAAGCTGGTCAGAATCATGTGGTCGTTGGTATTCGCGCCAAGCGGCCCCGAACCGGGCGGAAGGCCGCCGCTGCCCGCGAAGAGCGCGCGCTGCGTATAGGAATATTGCATGCCCACCCGGACGCTGCCGAAGTCGCCGTGATAGATGCGATCCCAAAAGCCGCCGGTGACTTGCCAGATGTCCTTGGTAACGCCGTTGCAGGTTGAAGCCGCCGCGGTTTCGGTATTGCAGCCGGTATTGTTGGCAAGCGGCGAGCCTGGGCCGTTGACGGTGCCGCCAAGGAAATAATCGCCATATTCATGCTCGATGCCCGCCGCGGCCCAAAGATCGAGCTCAGGTGTCGCGTGCAGCGTGAAGAAGCCGAGCGCGATTGTTTCGGGAATCGGCGACAGCGAGCCATCGCGGTTGAAGGTCGCCGTCGGCAGGGTCGAGACGCCGTAGCGGCCGATGCCGCGGCCAGTCATGGCATTGGCCTGGAAGTCGAGCCATTTCGGCAAAACCGGAATGATCACGCCGCCGCCGACGCCCCAGCCGGTGCGATCCGTGCTGTGAAACGAGGCGCCGGGATCTTCGACACGGTCATAGAGGTCGCTGTAGAGACCAAAGGTCTCGAAATGCATGGTCCGGCCAGCGAAGGTCGGGTCCCAGGCGACTTTGGCGAGGACGTCGGGGAGCCGGTTCAGCGAGTAATTGGTGTTGCCGTTGAAGAAGTGCGTTCCCGCCTGCGAACAATAGACGCTGACGCCATTGCCGATCGGATTATAGACGCCAGGGGCGGCGCATGCCGGCGAATAGGTCGTTTCCGGCTGCTCGGCCGCGATGGCCGCGCTGAAATCGCCGAAGTTCTTGGTGATGCGCACGCCGGGCTGGCGCGCCCAAACCGAGCCCGGGATGAAGTTGCCGTCGATGAAAGGCGCAAAAATTTCGGTCCGCGGCTGGATGCCCTTGCCGTTCGTCGTCGCCAGCGTCCACGATTGCCCGGCAAGCACGCTCCAGCCGGTGTCGCGCCAATCGATCGTCGCATAGAGGTTGCGAATGCGCGGCGTGTACGAATTGCTGTCGACCTGATTGGCGGTGCCCGCCGCGGCCAGGAAATCGAATTCGCTGTAACCGGAGACCAGCACCGCCGGATTGACATTGCCCTGCGCCAGCAAAGAAAAGCGGCTCTGGCGCGCGTCGAAGCGGAATTCGTTGGTGTGCGCAAGCGGCAGATTGCGCATCGGGATGCCGTTCCAATTCGTGTCAATGCCGGTCGAATCGCCGCGCGAGCGCCAGACGCTCGCCCCTTCGATAAAGCCGCCGGGCGTCAGCGTAATGCCGAAAAGGTGGAACTTCTTGTCCCAGGGCTGCGGCGGGACATAGGGCCCCGGCCCCTTGACGACGGGGCCCGCCAGCACCGGGGCGCCTTGCGCCACGCGGACACGGGCGAGATGTTGCGTCTCCCGCTTTTGGGCGCGCATCTCGCGTTTCAGCTCGGCGACCTCGCCCATCAAAGCGTCAAGGCGCTGCTCCAAGCGCTGCTCGTTGGCGGATTGCGCCTGTGCCGGATTGGCGAGGCTCGCCGCTGCAAAAGTGGCGAAGGCAGTGCCGACGGCCAGCGCGTTTCGCAGAAGAACTGAGGATGCGATGGCTTTACTCGGATGAAGCGTCCGCAGCGTCTGCGCGCGCCCGGATACACCTGTGGCCTTGGCTAAATTTTTCACGTCTTTCCCCCCTGCCCAGTCTCGGCTAACGGACTGTGATTCTTTAAAATTTCTTGTTTTCAGATCGTCAGAGACGAGAGAAATCGTCGCCCCACGGGCTGTCATCTTTTTGCAATAAATTAAATTAGGCGAGGAAGGACGGACGCGTAAATAGATTATTAGCCGCCGCGATCAATACACTTCAAATATAAATAGCTCTGTTGCATTTATATCATAAGTATAGTTCGACCTAAGCCTTTGATTTTATGTATCAAGCTCTTTTCTGCATATTAAATATTTTTTTAATGCCGCTTATATCGGCGAAAAAAATAAGCGGCAATCGGAGTTTGCGATAAACCCGACTGCCGCTCAATTTTACTTGTTCTACTTTCGGAAATCAGAACGCGAGGCGGCTCGTCAAGATCACCGCGTGGTCGTAGGTCGGCGTCAAAGCCGGCGTCAGAACCGGCGGCTGCGGATCCAGCGCGAATTGGTAACCGACGCCGATAATCCCCTTCAGTCCGTTGCCGAGCGCGAAACGGCCGAAGACGATGCCCGGTGTGAGGAAAAGCTGGTTGCGATGGGCGCGCTGCAGGCCGTCGAACCAATAGGTGTCGTTGAATTCGAGCTCCGGCCAGAAATATTCGAGGAAATGATATTGGAACGCGACATTGGTGACCAAGGCCGTGCCGATGATCGATTCATGCGAGGTGGGAATCGGTACGCCGACGGTCGCCTGGATGTCGAAATCGCCCCAGCCCTTGCCGCCTGCCAAGGTCGGCGTGATCACCCAGGCCTTGCTGGTGAACGGCGATGCGAGCATCGGCGCCTGCACGCCGAGGAAGGCCGAGAAGATATAATTGCCCTTGTCTTCCGGCGCGCTGAGGATGCGTTGCTTGATGGTCAGAAAATTCCAATCGGCGAATCCATGCGCCGGCGATTTGATCGTGCGCTCCTGATAGGCGGGCGCGTTGATCAAAATCTCGTTCATGGTCGTCGGAATCAGCTCGAGGCCTTTGCCGCCGTCGATATTGGTGAGCTGACCGCCGGTCCCCAATTGCTGGAATTGCGTATCGAAGCGAATCTCCTCTTCGAGCCGCGGCGTGACGGTTGCGATCGGCGTCATCCAGTGCGGCTGCGTCGCCTGTGCCTCATGCACGCGGTCGTACCAATGAACGAAATAATCGGTGATCGGATCGGTCGGCGCCGCATTGGTGAAGACCGGCGGCGCGTTGCTGTCCGGCAGATCGGCCGCCCGCGCCACCGTCGCGCCGGCGGTCAGCACGGTCATGCCAAGAAGACAAAAGATCACCTTTCGCGCGGCCGCGCGGCCGGCGATGAAACACCCACTCGTCATTGATAAGCCCCCTCCTGCGCTCTTTGCGCAGGCGACAAACTATATCGATACGAATACAGCTAGTGACATAAATTCTTTTTTAATACCCCGCTTCGTTCGGAAATGTGTCGCCGAAACCACGCCGATCGGAGGCTCGTCAGGGCGTCCAGGCCTCGTAATCGCCGGTTGCCGGCGGCCGCACGCCCGAGGCGAGTGTCGAGCCCGGCGGGCGCCAGGCCTGCGGCGTGCCGGTAAGATTGGGCTCATGCGGCAATTGCCAGTCGCGCGGCTTATAATTGTCGGCGGGCGGCGCGATGTCTGTCGTATGGTGCAGCCAGCCGTACCAGCCGGGCGGCGTCGCCGAGCCTTCGGCATAGCCGTTGTAGATCACCCAGCGGCGTTCGAAGCCCAGCGCCGGATCGATCGCCCCGCCCTTGGTGCGATAATAGCGGTTGCCGAACTCGTCCGTGCCGACCAGCTCGCCCTTGAGCCAGGTGTGAAACAGCGTGTTGAGCGTGGCGCCCTGCCACCAGGTGAAGATGCGCATGAGCCCAGCCATCGATCGCTCCAAAAAACTCATGAAAGAGTCTGCTGCGGCGCAAATATGCCAGCCAAGGCCCGATTGTCCATCGCCGTTCACGCAAGCTTCGCCCAGGTTTGGCACCCGATCGTGAGGCTGCGTATCGCCAAGCTGTGGATGATTCTGCTGCCGCCTGTTGATGCTGGGGATAGCGCGGATGACGGCGCGCGATGCGATCGCGGCGATTGCGGTGCGGCCCCCTCCGGGTCAAGATTTGGGCCTCGGCGCGACCTTGAAATTTTTAACCCTTGCACAACATTTTGTATCTAGGCTTCCCGCGCCCACTAGCATTAGGCTGAATTCGAGGCGCGCGAGTCGGACGGTTCGGCGCTTCGATCTTGAGGGCGCGGGATAGGACGAGGTCTCGCGCGGGGCATTATCTCAATCATCCGGGGCCAGGCACATGCGAATCGAGCGGCGCTACACCAAAGAAAACCAATCGCCCTATGCGGCGATCGAATTCCGCACGACGCGCAGCGAAATCCGCAATCCGGACGGCTCGACCGTCTTTGCGCTCGACGGCATCGAAGTCCCGGCCGGCTGGAGCCAGGTCGCGGCCGATGTGCTGGCGCAGAAATATTTCCGCAAGGCTGGCGTCCCCGCCCGGCTGAAGCCGGTCGAAGAGCCGAACGTCCCCGAATTCTTGTGGCGCCGCGCCGCCGACGACGAGGCGCTGGAAGAGCTGCCCAAGGCCGAGCGATTCGGCTCCGAAATCTCCGCCCGCCAGGTTTTCGACCGGCTCGCCGGCGCCTGGACCTATTGGGGCTGGAAGGGCAAATATTTTGACACTGAGGCCGACGCCCAGGCTTTCTACGACGAATTGCGCTTCATGCTGGCAAAGCAGATCGCCGCGCCCAATTCGCCGCAATGGTTCAACACCGGCCTGCATTGGGCCTATGGCATCAACGGCCCGAGCCAGGGCCATTATTATGTCGATTACGAAACCGGCAAGCTCGTGAAGTCGAAGTCGGCTTATGAGCATCCGCAGCCGCATGCCTGCTTCATCCAGTCGGTCGCCGACGATCTCGTCAACGAAGGCGGCATTATGGATCTATGGGTGCGCGAGGCGCGGCTGTTCAAATACGGCTCCGGCACCGGCTCGAATTTCTCCAAGCTCCGCGGCGAGAATGAAAAGCTCTCCGGCGGCGGCAAGTCCTCCGGCCTGATGTCCTTCCTCAAGATCGGCGACCGCGCCGCCGGCGCGATCAAATCGGGCGGCACGACGCGCCGCGCCGCCAAGATGGTCGTCGTCGATGTCGATCATCCCGATATCGAGGCCTATATCGATTGGAAGGTGAAGGAGGAGGAGAAGGTCGCCGCCCTCGTTGCCGGTTCGAAGGTGGTCAAGAAGGCGCTGAAGGCC
>NZ_CANSHK010000065.1:0-9191 GCF_947646745.1 uncultured Methylovirgula sp.
GGGTCACCTTGCTCGCCTACCTGCCGCTCTATTGGTACCGAAAGATGGAAGACCGTCGCAAACCCGCGATCGAAGGAAGCGTGACATAGCGGTTCAAGGTACTGGATCCGTTGCGGCCGTAAGTTTCGGCCGCGACGGCATGGCCCCAACTTGTGCTGGCTCTGCGGTAGCCAGCATCCTTTTTGGAGCAGCTCTTGTCGCTGAATAACCGAAAACGGGGGCGTTCGCCGCCAGCGCCTAAGCTACTAAATCGTAGGTTCGGATGACCGATGAGCACGGCGCAAACAAGGAAATGCCTTGTCAGCGAAGACTTAATTGACGCAGCGGCGTTCGCAGGCTGCGCGCCGGAAACACTGGAGAAGGCGGGACGTTCAGATCTGCCTGCCATGATCAGCGGCGGTAGCGGGCGCGCGAAGGAGGTTATCGCCAGAGCGCTGCATAATTGTAGCCCTCGATCTCAGGGGCCATTTGTGATTCTGAATGCCGGATTGATTCCGGCGGATGCCCTCGAAGCCGAGCTCTTCGGTGAAGATGTCACGCCCTTCCAAGAGATGCCCTCGGGGGCGCTTAAACGGGCGCGTGGCGGAACGCTGTTTTTGGACGAAATCGGCGAACTGCCTCCGCCCTCGCAATTCCGGCTTCTCCAACTTTTACAGACATTCTCGAACGAACGCTTAAACAGTCGCTCAGATGGTGTGCGACTCATTTCGGCGTCTAAGAGGGATATTTCTTCGCTCTTAGAGGAGAAGCGGTTTCTCAAAGAATTATTTTTCGAGATAAGCGTCATCCCTTTTCGCATTCCACCGCTTTCCAGTCGCCCGAATGATGTCGATCGGCTCCTCAGTTTTTTCTTCGCCAGCGCGGCGGGCGAAGGCCTTCCTCGCAAGGACATCGGACCGGAGGCGATCGAATGTTTAAGGCGATACGATTGGCCAGGGGATCTTAGAGAATTGGAGAGCGTTGCCTGGAGGCTCGTCGCTCTCTATCCTCAGACATCGGTAACGCCTCAAATCGTCGCTCAAGAGCTGTCGCACGGCAAGGCTATCGACACGAATCATCTGGCGGGCGGAGAGAATTTAAGTGGCTTTCGCCAGATTGTGGCGCAATATTTGGCGGACCTATTTGACGAATGCGATCCGGAACTTCCAGCCGACGGTCTCTATTGGCGTATCCTCGAAGATTTGGAACAGCCTCTCATTTCGGCCGCTCTTTCGGCCACACGGGGAAACCAAATTCGAGCTGCAAAGCTGCTCGGACTCAATCGCAACACCTTGCGTCGAAAGGTGCGGGATCTGGACCACATAACGATCCGATGGACAAGGTAGCGTTTCGACATGGACGGCAACGGGCGCACTTAAAGCGAACACATTGAGGTGCGGCCAAATCCGGGGCATGGGCATGGAGATCTCTCTGAGCTCCCCAGCAATCATGAGGCGATTGATCGACACGCTGGGGGAAATTCCTCACGTGCGCGCACTGACTCTGACGACCATTGCCTGCGCGCTGACAACGCTGCTCGCGATTTGCTTATTCCGAGTATTTGATGCGCCGAATTTAGTCGCGCTCTTCATATTGACAGTGGTGATGGCTTCTCTCCGATGGGGACGCCTCGCAGGGCTTTGGTCGGCCTTTTTAAGCGTTGTGGGCTTTGATTTTCTCTTCATCCCGCCACGGCTGTCTTTTGCGATCACCGACACTCAATACTTTTTCACATTCGCGTTGTTTGTTCTTATGGCGCTGATCGCCAGCGACGTTGGCGGCAGGCTTCGGTTGGACGCCAAGATTGCGCGCGCCGGGGAGCGCCGCGAAACCGCCGTGGCGCGCGTCGCGAACGATCTTTCGGGCGCAAGCAAAATCCAACAGATCGCGGCAATCTGCACAGAGACGTTTGCGCCTTTATTTGACGCCGAGGTCATCTTGCTATTGCCCGACGCGGACGAGCGCCTTCAGCCGTACGCGACCGGCGAGTTTGGCGACCTGCACGTCGCACAATGGGCTTATGATCACGTTCTTCGGGCCGGCGCTGGCGCGCAATCGCTCAGTGACGCAAGCGTATTGTGCCTGCCTTTGAAGGCGCCGATCCGCTGCAGGGGCGTGCTGGCCATAAGGCCGCGGAGCCAATCTGTTTTGGGAAACGATGAAAGACGCTTTCTCGATGCCTGCTGCTCTTCGATTGCGTTGGCGTTAGAGCGAATCCACTTCGTCGACATCTTCCAGCAGACCCTCGTCCGCATGGAAGGCGAGCGATTGCGAAATTCGCTTCTCTCAGCGATATCGCATGACCTGAGAACACCTCTGACCGTCATTCACGGCCTTGCGGAAACACTAGAAACAACCAAGGGGCTTTCGGCAAACGACAGGACAGAAATCGCCGGAGCAATTCGCAACGAGGCGGAAGAATTACAACAATTGGTCACCAACCTCCTCGATCTCGCGCGCATCCAAGGCGACGGGGTGAAGCTGGACAAGCAATGGCATTCGGTCGAAGAAATCGCCGGCATCACCCTCAACCGGCTGGCTCCGGCACTTACGAATTATCAGATCAGGACGCGTTTCCCGAACGACCTACCGCTGGTCGAGGTCGACGCTTATTTGTTCGAACGCGTTCTGTTCAATCTCTTGGATAATGCGCTAAAATATGCCGCCAAGGACGCCGATATTTCGATCGGGGCGGAAGCCGACGACCATTCGATTTGCTGTTTTGTGGAGGATAATGGACCCGGACTTCCGCCCGGCGATGCGGAACGATTGTTCGAGCCATTCACCCGGGGGAAGATGGAATCGGCGATTTCGGGGGTCGGGCTCGGTCTCGCACTATGCCGCAACATCATTGCCGCCCACGGTGGCACAATTCGAGCCGCACCAAACCAACCGTCCGGAGCGCGGTTTGAGATTTGCTTGCCACGTGGTTCGGCGCCAAAATTTGAGATGGACGATGCATAAACCGCGCATTCTGATCGTCGAAGACGAGGCGCATATTCGTCGCTTCGTTAAAATCGCCCTCGAAAAAGGCGGAATGACTATCAATGAAGCCGATTCCGTCGAGGCCGCCCTGATCGATTCAGCCTGCCGCGATCCGGAATTGGTCATCGTGGATCTCGGGCTTCCCGATGGCGACGGAAAGAACTTGATCCGCGAGCTTCGGTCGTGGTCGGAGGTGCCAATCGTGGTCCTCTCGGCGCGGGAGCACGAAAGGGAGAAAGTCGAGGCGCTTGATGCGGGGGCCGACGATTACCTCACCAAACCTTTCGGAGTTCCCGAGCTCTTGGCGCGTGTGCGCGCACAGCTTCGTCGAATTGCCCGCATAAATCCAGCGGGGAGCGCATCGCCCCGGCTTCGCTTTGGCGATGTTCGAATCGATATGGCCACGTGTGAGGTGAGCAAGGGAGATGCGCTCGTTCACCTGACGAGAACCGAATTTCGCCTGCTGGCCGCGCTCGCAAAAGGCGAAGGAAAAGTTTTAACCCATCGCCAATTGCTCGAAGACGTCTGGGGAACCGGCTGCGCCGACCGTCTGCACTATCTCCGCATCTACATGGCCAATCTTCGACAGAAATTGGAAGATGATCCGGCACGACCGAAACATTTCATAACAGAGCTTCAGGTCGGTTATCGGCTCATGGGTCTTGAAGATTGAATTGAGGCCGCGAACAAAAGGTCGAGCGGATAGGATCGCGCCCTCAAAAGCATCAGCTTCGATTGCGTATCCAGATCGCCCAGCACGCGGTCAGATCGTGTTCGACGAAGCTGGCTTCGAGGGCCGGTCGAAAAAGCTGATCGAGATCGGAATAACTTTTGTCGGCGTTGCAACGGCGCATGAAGGCGGCATCGACGTTACGCAGATAATATTGCATATCCGCCACCGAAGGCGAGCCGAAGGTGCGTCCGGTCTGCTGCCAAAGATTGGTTCCGATCGGCGAGCGGGCGTCGAGGATGCGTGCGAAATAATCGACACTTGCAATCGTCATCACGCGCGTCGAACCCGTCACAAATTTTTGCCTGCGCGCGGCATCGGCGGCTTCGTCCACCGATTGAGCGAGATCGACAAAGGCAGCCTCGTTCAAAATCGGCGCCGCCGCGAAAAAAGCCTGCGGCGGATGTGGTTCGTTCGAAATGCGTTTGAGGTCATTGGCGACCGCGAGAGTCTCGGGCGCGACGACAGTGCCCGGCAAGAGGCGCGCTACGGCCGCATCGATGCGAGCATGAGGCGCGTCGCGAACCGCAATCCAAACTGTAGAATATATAACGCCGCCGAGCCAAGGCCCTAGAATGGCGAAGGCTATCCCCGCCTTGGCTGCGGCAATGCCTGCGGCCGACGTCCGCAGCCGTGGAAGCGGTGCCAACAGCAGAGCCGTCGCCGCGACCAGCAGCAGGCCGCCGGTGTCCTGGCTCTCGGACGCCAATGTACCAAGGGTGATCAACGCAATGAGCAGGGGAGCGCGCCAGCTTCGCATCATAACGATGGGGCGTGCGCGAAAAGCGCCTCCCGCATGCCCGCTTCTTGGCGCGACGAAAAAAGCAAGGACGCCGAGCGCCAACAGTCCGGGCAAGGATTTTAGAATGACGGATAGGGCAGCATAGGCGATGCCGCCTTTGTTGAGGGCGGCCATCGTGCGGATGTCGTGGATGTAGGCGCTTGGCAAGTGTGTCGTGATCTCCAGCGCGGCAATCACCAGCAAGAGAATGACGCCGGCGCGCAACGCGAGATTTCGCTTGACTGGCGACAGGATGGCCATCAGTCCGAAGACGCCGAGGCCCACCACGAATCCCGTGACTTTCGTCGCGAACATTGCGAGGAGCAAATAGGCTATGATGCTTGCCGCCGCCCAATTTCGCCGCAGTGGCGTCACCGCCCAGACAAAGCTGAGAAAGAGCAGCGCGGCGGTGAGCCGGTTGTAACCCCCGTAATAGTCGAAATCAGATGCGCTTTCATTTCCGAAGAGAAACGGAAAGAGCGTGGCGACCGCGACGACCCCCACGATATAGACTGCGCGCCAGGCGCTTGTCTGTCTGCTCGCGAGATAGAGCGCAGGTGGCAGCGCGGTCAGCCATTGCGTCATTTGATAGGTAAGAAACGGTGCGATCGAAGTCGAAAGCTTCAGCGCAATCCAGCCCTGGACGAGCGGCCAGGCGCCATGCGGCACCGAAAAATCGCGGTGCGGCCATTGGCCCTGCGCAATGCGATAGCCGCCATCGAGGATCGCAACGAAGTCGCCGGCATAATGACCTAGAGGCACATGCTTCACGGCGAAAAGCATTGCTGCGGCGGCAAGCGTTACCCCAACCGCGACAGCGACGGCGATCAGTCGAACACGTGCGTTCCTAACGCCGCTGTCGCCGTTCTTGGACCGTATTGCAATCGCTTCGGACATGATCCCTTTCGGCAAAAATTGTCTATAATGACGCCAGGAACGAAAACGAATTCGTCGTGTAATGCGCCTGTTCTCAGGCAGCCGAACAGCGCCGAAACTGGCATTGCGAAGTAAATTGGTAGTGAAGGTGTCTGCAATATCATTGGTTTCCGCCGAAGCGGAAAGCCAGTAGGGTTAACGTTGATTATAATTTGAGATGTATAGGGTGGCCGTCTAAGACACGAAGTGGTCGGCGCGAGCCCGAATGGAATTTCCGCCATGAGGCCCATTCAATCGCTCGAGCAAGTCTTTGCGCAACGTTTCCATGCAAACCAAGCCGGACTTTGACGACGCGTGCAGCGAGAGTGGGGTCATGCTGGATCACGATCTGGCAATCCCTTTGGTCATCGACCTCGATCAGACCCTTCTGGCCACGGATACTTTTCATGAATCGCTGCTCTTGTTTCTCAGGCGCCGGCCGGCGGAAGCTTGGAAAGTGCCGGGCTGGATCTTCTCCGGACGCGCTATCGTGAAACACCGCGTGGCGGAAGCCGTAACGGACGACGATGCGGCTTTCTTTCCGGCTCGCCGGGGGCTCGTCGCGCTGGCTGAGAAGGAGGCCGCGCGCGGCCGCAAAATCGTGCTGGCGACGGCGGCTGATTATACGATCGCCGAAAGAATCCAACGCCGGTTTCCCTTCATCCAAGAGCTCATCGCGACGTCGGAGGGGCAAAACCTCAAAGCTGCGGCCAAGGCCGAAGCTGTCGCCGCGCGATTTCCGGATGGTTTTGTCTACGCTGGCGATTCGAAGGCCGATCTCCCCGTCTGGAGCCGTGCCATCGCGGCTATTTTTGTCGGCCACTCCGCCGCTTTGGAGCGGGAAATCCGCAACCGAACCAGTCTCGCTGCGGTTTTTCCGACAAAGCCCGCGGGTTTTCGGACGCTTCGCCGCGGTTTACGGCTGCACCAATGGGCGAAGAATGCGCTTGTTTTCGTGCCGCTCGTCCTCGGCGGCAAAGCGCATGATCCGACGGCCTGGCTCTGCGCTCTCGGGGGGTTCCTGGCGTTAAGTCTGCTTGCCTCAGCGAATTATGTTCTCAACGATCTTTCGGATCTTTCCGAAGACCGGCGGCACTGGTCGAAGAAGTCACGGCCGATTGCGAGCGGAGATCTGTCCGTCGCTTTTGCGATTTCCTTCGCTGTCTCCGCGGGGTTGTGCGCCTTTGGAATTGCAGCGCTTATCGGCACCGCCTGCGTCTTCGTCCTGGCGCTCTACCTCGGTATCAGCCTGGCCTATTCCGTATGGCTCAAACGCCAGCCGCTTGTCGATATTTTCGTTCTCGCGTCGCTTTTCACGATTCGCCTCGGTCTCGGCGTTATCGTCAGCCATGTCGTCTTCTCGCCGTGGCTGTTCGTCTTCTCGATGTTTATTTTTCTGTCGCTGTCCGCCGCCAAGCGGCAGACGGAGATCACCCGTATGGTCGCGCATGGGCTGCAGGAGACGCCAGGACGCGGCTACCGTGCCGATGATCGCGAGCTCGTTCTGGCAGTCGGTGTCGGAGCGATGCTTGCGACAATCCTGGTGATGGTCATTTATCTTGTCGAGGAAGCCTTCCCAGCGGGTTTTTATAAGCAACCCTATTTCCTTTGGGGATTTCCGATCGTCCTCTTTTTATGGCTCGCGCGAATCTGGCTCCTGTGCCACCGCGGCGAGTTATACGATGATCCCGTCGCATTCGCGCTCAAGGATAAGGCGAGCCTTCTGTATGGAGGGATCATGGTCGCCTTATTTGTCGCGGCATTGGTTTAGGATGCGCGATATGGATATGGATGCACAAAGTATCTCCGGCCGGTTTCGATTGCGCGCATTGGCGGACAGTCTTTCCGGACAAGGATCGTCAGGGCATGGCCTGAGATTTTTGATCGCCGGCGGTTTCGCCGCTTTAGTCAATTGGCTGATACGCTTTCCTTTATCGACAATCCTGCCATTCGATATTGCCGTGGCGATTGCTTATGCCATCGGAATGGTCGTCGGTTTTACGCTCTATAGCCGTTGGGTTTTCGCGCCCACGACGATACCGCTCGCCAGCCAGATCGTTCGATTTATCGCCGTTAATGCGGCAGGCGCCATCGTCGTCATCGTCGTAGCGCCCGAATTCGCTTCGCTCATCGCCAAGAGCGGCGCGACAGAATCATTTGCCTTAGCGGCCGGTCACGCGGCCGCGATCGCAGTCGGCGCGGCGGTCAACTATTCAGGCCATAAATTCATTACTTTTGCTGCCTCCGCCTAGGCACGCTCCCGTCGCGGCCGCCCCTCGATGGCGCCGTTAATTGCTCATATCAAGCGCCCAGAAGACGAGATAGCGGGTGCCGGGGGCATAGGCCGTCGCAATACCAAGGCGGCTCATCTTGGGTGCTATCAGATTGGCATTGTGCGCTCGCGAATTGCGCCAGCCGTCCAGCGCCGCGGGCAGCGAAAAATATCCGGCCGAGACATTTTCGACGGCGGTGGCTTGCGCAAGATGCGCGGCATCGAAGCGCTCGGTAAGCGTGCCGGCGATCGTGTGACTGAGAACATTATGGGCTGCCATGGCGTTCGCCTGCGCTTGCGCCAATTTTTGCAGGACCGGATCGGGCGTGACGGCACCGAGGCCTTGCGCCTCGCGATATTGCGAGATCAAGCGGGCGGCTTCAACCGGATCGACATGCACTTGGCGCGCGGCACGCTCCCTTGCGCCCGCGCTCAGGGACGGCACGCTAGGCGGCGGTGCGGCCGTCGGTGTCGCGACGTTTGTCGCGCAGGCCGCGAGCAGCAGCGGCGTAGCCAAGATAAGCGCGCGATGAGAGAAGGCTGACATAGGGGAGGGATCAAGGGTGGGGACAGCGGTGGGGACAGCGCGCGGCAGGTTTAGCCGGTGTTCGTTTTCTTGCCCAGCCCTCTGGTGCCAAAGATTTTGCGGCGTGGGAATTTTGCCCGTGGGCGCCAAAGGGCTTTTTTGCATCGACAAAACTTGCGTGTGTCGTTGCAGATGCCATCGATATGTCCGCGCCGGCCGTGCTATAAGATTCGCGGCGAAACATTGCGCAATCCGTCGCGCCGTGGAGCGCCGGCATGCATTTCGCAGCGCGTCGATTTTTAGGTGCAAATTATATTATGGGGTTGTTATGCCGAACGTCTATATTGAGGCGCGGCCCAAGGGGCGTCCCGAAGGAACGCGGATTGATGATTATGTGGTGGAAGACGGTGCTGACTGTATTCTAGTCACGCGCACGACACAGCACCAAGCCATCGCCTGGGCGAAAAAGAACGGTCATCGTCCGTTGGTTGCGCGTGTGCGCCATCTGAACGACAAGATGAACCCGGATCACTGGCGCTCGGCTTGATCAGCGAATTGCTCGATTTCGACCTGGTCGCCGTAGTAATACGGATCATCGGTCAGATCGGTCGCCAGCGCCCTGATTGCGGCGCGCAAATTATCCGCCATTTTATATTGAGGCGAGTTATGACCTTTCGATGCGCCATAGAGCCGCGAAAGGGAAAGTGAACGGCCCATTGATTTAAGTAGCTCCGTCCGTTCGGCGTTGCCGAAGCCAGCAGAAATCGGGCTCTTCGCCATGGCAGTTCATTCCTCTTAAATCGATTCGAACGCTTGAAAATCTGATCGCTGCGGACGTTTCGCTGCAGCGGAAGGACAAAAAACGCCTCTCTCAATTGACCCAAAGCGCCAAACGTTTCGGGCCCGCAATCGGAATTGAAGCCGAGTCCTTCCGGTCAAAGAGCCGTGCAGATAGCGACCTGCGTTCGGTTTTGGACCTTCAGCTTCTTCATGATGCGATGGA
>NZ_CANSHK010000066.1:0-8606 GCF_947646745.1 uncultured Methylovirgula sp.
CGCCGCCCGCCCAGGACCCCGCCTTGCAGGCGCAGCGTGGCGCGGCGCCGGGGCGCGTGCCGGGCGATCCGTCGACCTGGGGCAAGGTCGGCCGCAACGAGGCCTGCCCGTGCGGCTCGGGCAAGAAATACAAGCACTGCCACGGCCAGATCGGCTAAGCCGCTCCGGCCGATTTAAGCGCCGGCTCAATAGGCGGATCAAGGCGGCCGCGCCTTCGGCCTTTCGTTCAAGATCATGGAACCAGGAGCGCCGCCGGAGGTTTGAGCTGCTCCCGGCGTAGGACTTGCTTCGCGTGTTCCGGCTCGGGCGCTCGACGGAGGTAAGTCCCATGATCCGCATCAAGGTCGGATGCGACATCCATTTCGAATTTCCGCAGCCGACGCCGATGATCGTCGTGCTCAACGTCCATTATTCGCGCGTGTCCGACCTCGAGCGGCCGGATTATGTCGTGACGTCGCCGCGCGTGCCGCTCTCGGGCTACCGCGATAGTTTCGGCAATTGGTGCTATCGCTTCGTCGCGCCGGCCGGCCATCTCGAAATTTCGACGCATGCGGTCGTCCGCGACTCGGGTGCCTGGGACGAGGCGGCGCTCGACGCAGCCCAGCATCCGGTCGAAGAGCTGCCGGCCGAGACGATCCAATATCTCCTCGGCAGCCGCTATTGCGAGACCGACCGCCTGACGGACGAAGCCTGGCGGCTCTTCGGCACGATGGCGCCGGGTTGGGCGCGGGTCCAAGCGATTTGCGACTATGTCCATGACATCATGAGCTTCGGCTACGAGCATTCGCGCCCGACCCGCACTGCTTACGAGGCCTATCAGGAACGCCGCGGCGTGTGCCGCGACTATGCGCATCTCGCAGCCGCCTTCTGCCGCTGCCTCAATATTCCGGCGCGCTATTGCACGGGCTACATCACCGACATCGGCCTGTCGCCGCCCTATGAGCCGATGGATTTCGCCGCCTGGATCGAGGTCTATCTCGGCGGCCGCTGGCACGCTTTTGACCCGCGCAACAATGCGCCGCGCATCGGCCGCATCCTCGTCGCGCAAGGCCGCGATGCCGCCGACGTGCCGCTGACGCATACATTCGGGCAGGGCATATTGTCGAAATTCAAGGTCTGGGCGGAGGAGGCGCCGCCGCTGGCTGCGGCCGCGTCGGCATGAGATCGCGTTAGACCGACGAAAAAATCCTGCACGTTTTCGGCAACATGCTCTAAGCCTCGCGCATGAGCGAGCGCACGCCGAGTCGCAGGGGGCGCGTGGCCGATGTCCTCGTGCCCGTCGCCGTCGACCAGACCTATTCCTATCGCGTCCCGGCCGAACTTGACCTCGCCGAAGGCGATCTCGTCGAAGTGCCGCTCGGCACGCGCCAGGCCGTCGGCGCGGTCTGGGAAATCGGCGAGGGCGGCGGCAGCAATCTGAAGGCGGTCAGCGGGCGCTTCGACATCCCGCCGCTCAGCGAGAAACTACGCGCCTTTGTCGATTGGGTAGCGCGCTGGACATTGAGCCCGCGCGGCATGGTGCTGCGCATGTGTGCGCGCGCGCCCTTTGCCGCCGTCGAGGAAAAACCCCGTGTCGGCCTGCGCCGGGCGGGGCCCGAGCCGAAGCGCATGACTCCCGCTCGCGCCCGCGTGCTCGCGGCGCTCGACGGCGATCTCGCCGTCTTGAAGAGCGAATTGGCCGAGCGGGCCGCCTGTTCTGCGAGCGTCATCGATTCGCTCGTCGATGAAGGGACGCTCGAGGCCGTGGCCCTGCCGCTCGAACCGGTGGCGGGCGCCTGCAATCCTGATTTCGCGCCGCCTGAGCTCGAAGCCGATCAGGCCAATGCCGCCGCCGCGCTCATCGAGGATGTGAAGGCCCGCGGCTTTTCGGTAACTTTGCTCGAAGGCGTCACCGGCTCGGGCAAGACGGAAGTCTATTTCGAAGCGGTGGCGCAAGCGCTGCGCGACGGCCGCCAGGCTTTGATTTTGATGCCGGAGATCGCGCTCACCGCGCAATTTCTCGATCGCTTTGCGGCCCGCTTCGGCGCACGCCCGGCCGAATGGCATTCGGGGGTCAGCCCGCGCAAGCGCGCCCGTATCTGGACGGGCGTCGCGCAGGGCGCGGTGAAGGTCGTCGCCGGCGCGCGCTCGGCGCTGTTCCTGCCGTTCGGCGATCTCGCCGCTCTCGTCGTCGATGAGGAGCACGAGGCCGCTTACAAGCAGGACGACGGTGTTTCGTATCACGCGCGCGACATGGCGGTGGTGCGCGGCCAGATCGATAAAGCGGCGGTGATCCTCGCCTCGGCGACGCCGTCGATCGAATCGCGCGTCAATGCCGAGCAGGGCCGCTACAAACATCTGCGGCTCGGCGCGCGCTACGGCGGCGCCAAACTGCCATCGATCGAAGCGGTCGATCTGCGCCGCGAGCCGCCGCCGCGCGGCCGCTGGATCTCGCCGCCGCTCGTCACCGCGGTCGGCGCCGCGCTGGCTGCCGGAGAACAGGCTTTGCTCTTTCTCAACCGCCGCGGCTATGCACCGCTGACGCTCTGCCGTGCCTGCGGCCATCGGTTCCAATGTCCGAATTGCACGTCCTGGCTCGTCGAGCACCGCTTCCGCCGCGCGCTCGTCTGCCATCAATGCGGCCATATCGAGCGGGTGCCGCAGCATTGCCCGGAATGCGACAATGTCGAGACGCTGACCCCGTGCGGTCCCGGCGTCGAACGGCTGGCGGAAGAAGTCGCCAAGCTCTGGCCGCAAGCCAAGGCCCTGATCCTGTCGTCGGACTTCCCCGGCGGCACACAGCGCTTGCGCGACGAGCTCGAAGCCGTCGCCCATGGCGCCTGCGATATCATCATCGGCACGCAGCTCGTGGCCAAGGGCCACAATTTTCCGCTGCTGTCGCTTGTCGGCGTCATCGATGCCGATGTCGGCCTCTCGAACGGCGATCCGCGCGCGGCCGAGCGCACGTTTCAGGTTTTGCAACAGGTGACGGGCCGCGCCGGCCGCACGGGGCGGCTCGGCAGGGCGCTGGTGCAGACCTGGCAGCCGGAACATCCGGTGATCCGCGCGCTCATCTCAGGCGATGCGGAGAAATTCTACAGCGAGGAGACGGAGCAGCGCCGCCGTGCCGGCCTGCCGCCCTTCGGCCGGCTCGCCGCGCTCATCGTTTCGGGCAAGGACCGCGCTTCGGCCGAGAATCATGCCCGCGCGCTGGTGCGCACCGCGCATGCGCTGCCGCCCAATCCGAAATGGACACTCGCCGCGCTCGGCGGCCTGCCCCGCGACGACGAGATCAGCCTGCTCGGTCCGGCCGAGGCGCCGATCGCCGTGATCCGCGGCCAGCACCGTTTCCGGCTTTTGGTCCGCGCGCCGAAATCGGCCGATCTGCAAGGCTTTCTGCGCGCCCTGCTGGCGACGGCGCCGCCGGAGCGCGGCGGCGTGCGCGTTACCGTCGACGTCGATCCGCAGAATTTTATGTGAACGCTTTGCGCGGCGGCCCGCGCCGAAGCAATCCGGAAAGACCCCTGGCCCGCTTCGCTTCGCTCGCAGTGACGGCTAGATATTCGGGTCCTCGGCCGAATGGGCGCGCATGATCGCCTCGATGAGCCGCGGGTCGAGCTTGTGCCGGTCGACGATCACCTTCTGCGCATGCACGCCCGTCACCGCTGACGCGGGAATGGCGAAATCGCCGGCATTCTCGACGTAGACGATAATGTCTTGGCGGTTGCGCGAAACCTCGCGCACGGCGCCAAATGCCTTTTGGCCATCGGCGAGAAACACTTCATATCCTTCGCCAACTTCGAGCGCGGCCATTTTCATCTCCCATCAAAAGCATCATTGGGCGGCGCGGACAGCGGCCGCGCGGCGAGAACGTATCAAAATCTTAGGACTGAGCTTTCCATTTGATCGAGCAGCCGATCGAAGGAATCTGGTGCTCCGGCGCGTGGCCGGTCGTGGCAATCATCCGCATCGCGTCGAGCAATTCGCGCCGCGCCCCCGCCGGCGGCGGGGTGGTGCGGCCTTCATCGAGCCGGCCGCGATATTTGAGCTTCAGATGTTTGTCGAAGCCGAAAAAGTCGGGCGTGCAGACTGCCTCATAGGCCTTCGCGACCGCCTGGCTTTCATCGTGAAGATAGGGAAACGGGAAGTGATGCGTCTCGGCGAAGCGGCACATATTGGCGAAGGAATCGTCGGGATAAGCCGCGGCGTCGTTCGAGCAGATTGCCGCAAAGCCGATGCCCTCGGCGAGCAGCAGGCGCGCATCGGCGACGAGCCGGTCGATCACCGCGACTACATAGGGGCAATGGTTGCAGATGAAGACGATGACGGTGGCTTTTTCGCCGGCGATATCGTCGCGCGTGTAAATCTTGCCGTCCGTCGCAGGCAGGCGGAAATCCGCGGCCGGCGTGTCGAGCGTGATCGAGGTTACGGCTGTGGCCATCGGGTCCTCCGGTTCGGCCAAAATATAGGCAAAAGCGCCTGTCTGGCCAGCCTCGCGGCGCAGAGCGGAACTGCCGCCGCACTATGCAATGGCGGACGGGTTGCGCACAAAAATGCCATATGTTAGGGACCCTCCGCCTTGGGAGGGAAAGCGAGTTTTCGCGCCTGACCCGGGCGTTCTTTCCGCCCGCTTGCGCTTGCTCGCGAATTGCCGCGCGAACGCTTGCAAGCCGGGGCGTTCCGACGACGTCCCAGGGTTCATTGTCCTCTAAGGGTTATTGTCTTGGCGCAAGACGAAAGCATCGTATCGGGAGTGGGCGGGCGTTATGCCCTGGCGCTTTACGAACTCGCCAAGGCGCAGGGCTTGACCGATCAGGTCGCCAGGGATCTTGAGAATTTTGCCGCGCTCGTCGCCGAGAGCAAGGACCTGAAGCGTTTTGTCACGGCGCCGGTCTATTCGGCCGAGGAGCAGTTGCGGGTCCTCAACGAGGTTCTCGCGCGCGCCGGCATTTCCGGCATCTCCGCCAATTTCGTAAAGCTCGTCGCGATGAAGCGGCGGCTGATGCATATCGCCGACATGATCGCCGATTTCCATAAACTCGACGATCAGGACAAGGGCCGCGTCCGCGCCGAGGTCACCGCCGCCGAGCCGCTGAAAGACGCGCATGTCGCGGCGCTGAAAAGCGCGCTCGCCGAACTCACCGGCGGCAAATCCGTCGAACTCGCCTTGAAGGTCGATCCCGGCATCATTGGCGGGCTGATCGTCAAGCTCGGCTCGCGCATGATCGACGGTTCGCTCAAAACCAGACTCAATTCTCTCCGCACACGTTTGAAAGAGGTCGGCTGATGGACATCCGCGCCGCAGAGATTTCGTCGATCCTGAAGAAGGAAATCGCCAATTTCGGCAATGAGGCCGAAGTCACCGAAGTTGGCCAAGTTCTTTCGGTCGGCGACGGCATTGCCCGCGTCTATGGGCTGGACAATGTCCAGGCCGGCGAAATGGTCGCCTTCGAATCGGGCGTCCGCGGCATGGCGCTCAACCTCGAGACCGACAATGTCGGTATCGTTATTTTCGGCAGCGACCGCGAGATCAAGGAAGGCCAGACGGTCAAGCGCACCGGCGCGATCGTCGACGTCCCGGTCGGCAAGGAATTGCTCGGCCGCGTCGTCGATGCGCTCGGCAATCCGATCGACGGCAAAGGCCCGATCAATGCCCAGCGCCGCGCCCGCGTCGACGTGAAGGCGCCGGGCATCATCCCGCGCAAATCGGTGCATGAGCCGATGTCCACCGGCCTCAAGGCGATCGATGCGCTGATCCCGATCGGCCGCGGCCAGCGCGAACTCATCATCGGCGATCGCCAGACCGGCAAGACCGCTGTCGCGCTCGACGCGATCCTCAATCAGAAGGCGATCAACCAGGGCACGAACGAGAGCGCCAAGCTCTATTGCGTCTATGTCGCCGTCGGCCAGAAGCGCTCGACCGTCGCGCAATTCGTCAAGGTGCTCGAAGAGCACGGCGCGCTCGAATATTCGATCGTCGTCGCCGCGACCGCGTCGGATCCGGCGCCGATGCAATTCCTGGCGCCCTTCGCCGGCTGCGCCATGGGCGAATATTTCCGCGACAACGGGATGCACGCGCTCATCATCTATGACGATCTGTCGAAACAGGCCGTGGCTTATCGCCAGATGTCGCTGCTGCTGCGCCGCCCGCCGGGCCGCGAAGCCTATCCGGGCGACGTGTTCTATCTCCACTCGCGCCTCCTGGAGCGCGCCGCCAAGCTCAATGACGAGCATGGCAACGGCTCGCTCACTGCGCTGCCGATCATCGAGACCCAGGCAAACGACGTGTCGGCCTATATTCCGACCAACGTCATCTCGATCACCGATGGTCAGATCTTCCTCGAGACGGACCTTTTCTATCAAGGCGTCCGCCCAGCGGTGAACGTCGGTCTCTCGGTGTCGCGCGTCGGTTCTTCGGCGCAGACGAAGTCGATGAAAAAGGTCGCCGGCAAGATCAAGGGCGAGCTCGCGCAATATCGCGAAATGGCCGCTTTCGCGCAGTTCGGCTCCGACCTCGACGCGACGACGCAGCGCCTTCTGGCGCGCGGCTCGCGCCTCACCGAGCTTTTGAAACAGGCGCAATTCTCGCCGCTCAAGATCGAGGAACAGGTTTGCGTGATCTATGCCGGCGTCAACGGCTATCTCGATCCGCTGCCGGTCAACCGGGTCAAGGCGTTCGAGGAAGGCTTGCTGGCGCTGCTGCGCTCGAGCCATTCCGATCTTCTGGCGGCGATCCGCGACTCGAAGGACTTGTCGGACGCCTCGGCCGCGAGCCTCAAGTCGATCATCGAGAACTACGCCAAATCCTTCGCCTGAGATTTGCCTCAGCACGTGAGCTAAAGCGGAACTGACATGCCCTCGTTGAAGGACCTGCGTAACCGCATCGCCTCGGTCAAGGCGACGCAGAAGATCACCAAGGCCATGCAGATGGTCGCGGCGGCGAAGCTGCGTCGGGCGCAGATGGCGGCCGAGGCGGCGCGGCCGTTTGCCGAGCGGATGGAAAAGGTGCTCGCCGGCATTTCCGGCGGCTTCAGCGGGACGAAGCCGCCGCTGCTCGGCGGCACCGGCGGCGACGCGGTCCAGCTTCTCATCGTCTGCACGGCGGAGCGCGGCCTTTGCGGCGCCTTCAATTCCTCGATCGCCCGCCTCGCCCGCGACAAGGCGATAGAGCTTCAGAGCGAAGGCAAGACCGTCAAGATCCTCTGCGTCGGCCGCAAGGGCTACGACCTGCTGAAGCGCCAGTTCGGCGCACAGATCATCGAAGTGATCGAATTGCGCAGCGTCCGCCAGCTCGGCTTCGGCAATGCCGACGAGATCGGCCGCAAGGTCATCGATCTGTTCGAGAAGGGCGAGTTCGATGTCGCGACCCTGTTCTTCTCGCGCTTCCGGTCGGTGATCGCGCAGATTCCGACGGCGCTGCAAATCATTCCGGCCGAGTTGCCGGGCGAGGCCGGCCAGGCGCATGTGCATTACGAGACAGAGCCCGAGCCAAACGAACTGCTCGCCGAACTGCTGCCGCGCAATATTTCGGTGCAGGTGTTTCGTGCGCTGCTCGAAAACGCCGCGTCCGAACAGGGCGCGCGGATGAGCGCGATGGACAATGCCACGCGCAATGCCGGCGAGATGATCAAGAAGCAAACGTTGAAATATAACCGCACCCGCCAGGCGATGATCACCAAGGAACTGATCGAGATCATCTCCGGCGCCGAGGCGCTCTAAAGAGGACGAAGCATGGCCGACGAAACCAAGCCCATTGGCCACATCACGCAGGTGATTGGCGCCGTCATCGACGTCAAATTCGATAATCACCTGCCGCCGATCCTGAATGCGCTCGAAACGCAGAACGGCGGCAACCGGCTCGTGCTCGAAGTCGCGCAGCATCTCGGCGAGAACACGGTGCGCACGATCGCCATGGACATTTCCGAAGGTCTCGTTCGCGGCCAGGAAGTCGTCGATACCGGGGCGCCGATCAGCGTGCCGGTTGGCGACGAGACGCTCGGCCGTATCATGAACGTCATCGGCCAGCCGGTCGATGAGGCGGGTCCGATCCACACGGCGGCGCGCCGCGCCATCCACCAGCCGGCACCCTCTTATGCCGAGCAGGCGACGGAAGCCCAGATCCTCGAGACCGGCATCAAGGTCGTCGATCTGCTCGCGCCCTATGCCAAAGGCGGCAAGATCGGCCTCTTCGGCGGCGCCGGCGTCGGCAAGACCGTGCTGATCATGGAACTCATCAACAATATCGCCAAGGCGCACGGCGGCTATTCGGTGTTCGCCGGTGTCGGCGAGCGCACCCGCGAAGGCAACGACCTCTATCACGAGATGATCGAGTCGAAGGTCAATATCGATCCGCACGAGAACAACGGTTCGGCCGCCGGTTCGAAATGCGCGCTTGTCTATGGCCAGATGAACGAGCCGCCGGGAGCCCGTGCCCGCGTCGCGCTGACCGGCCTCACCGTCGCCGAGGATTTCCGCGACAAGGGCCAGGACGTGCTGTTCTTCGTCGACAACATCTTCCGCTTCACCCAGGCCGGCTCGGAAGTGTCGGCGCTGCTCGGCCGCATCCCCTCGGCGGTGGGCTATCAGCCGACGCTGGCCACCGACATGGGCGCGCTGCAGGAGCGCAT
>NZ_CANSHK010000067.1:0-8171 GCF_947646745.1 uncultured Methylovirgula sp.
CGCAGCCGCAACCGTGGCCAAGAGATTGTTGAGCGTCGCCTCGACCCGGTTCAATTGCGCGCCATAGACGCGGCCGACCGCATCGCCGGACACCGGCTCGACCGGCGCGCCTCCCTGCAGCACCGCAGGGGCAACATCCCTGTTTTTCCACGGAAACGCTTTAATCATGTTCGCTCCGGAGGGATTGGCCCACTGGCTGCCGAAACTTTTTCAAGCCGGATGGCGTCGAATCAAAACTTTCGCCACGGCGGGTGCTCTCCCCGAATTTCCGTAACCGAGGTAAATAGCGGGTTAACTCTGATTAATTTTGGCACAGAGTCGCGCTTGGGATGCGGCAACTGGAAATTGCTCTTTTTGCGCGAATGCGCGGCTGAGCTTTCACCTGTCCCGAGGCATCGCCGCATTTGCGCAGCAAGCGCCGACCTGGATTGCGACGGGGATTTTTCCTAAATGAGGCACAGGTTCGCTGCGAAAGGCCGTCCGTGACCGAAAGCCCTCTGCCCCCCGCGAAGGTCGGGATCCTGCTCGTCAATCTCGGCACCCCGGACGGCACCGATTTCTGGCCGGTGCGGCGCTATCTGAAGGAATTCCTGTCCGACCCGCGCGTGATCGAAACGCCGCGCTGGCTCTGGTGGCCGATCCTCAATCTCATCATTCTCACGACGCGGCCGGCGAAAAGCGGCAAGGCTTATGCGTCGATCTGGGACCGCCTCGGCCCCGGAAGCCCGTTGCGCGCCGTCACCGAATCGCAGGCCCAAAAGCTCGCCGCCTGGGTCGCCGAAGGCGGCCTCGGCGCGGCGCGGCCGATGGTCGAATGGGCGATGCGCTACGGCAAGCCGAGCGTGGCCGAAAAGCTCGACACCTTGGCCGCGGCGGGTTGCGACCGCGTGCTCGTCTTTCCGCTCTATCCGCAATATTCCGCGACGACGACGGCGACCGTCTGCGATGCCGTCTTTGCGGCGCTCGAACGGATGCGCGTCCAACCGGCGCTGCGCACCGTGCCCGCCTATCCGGTCGAATCCGTCTATATCGACGCCTTGGCAGAATCCTATCGCCAATTCGCGGCGCGTTTGGATTTCGTTCCCGACGCGCTGCTTCTTTCCTTTCACGGCCTGCCGCAAAGCTACGCCGACCAAGGCGATCCCTATCCGCAGCAATGCCGGGCCACGTTCGAGGCTTTGTCGGCCGCCCTCAAGAACGATGTCAAAGCCGCGCATATGAGCTTTCAATCGCGCTTCGGCCGCGCCGAATGGCTGAAGCCCTATACCGCCGACCGGGTGCAGGAGCTCGCCCGCAGCGGCTGCAAAAATCTCGTCGTCATGGCGCCGGGCTTTGCCGCCGATTGCGTCGAGACGCTGGAGGAACTCGACATCGAGAATCGGCATTTCTTCACCGAGGCCGGCGGCGTGAATTACGCCACGCTGCCCTGTCTCAACGACAGCGCCGAAGGGATGCGCGTGATCTATGCGCTCATCGGGCGCGAATTGAAGGGTTGGCTTTGACCGCATGCGCCGGCCCAGGTGTTTGCCCCGGCGCCGTTGCAGGCTAAGCCGCGCGCCCCATATGTCGCCTGCCCGGCTGTGACCGCCGGCTCTGGAGGAGATTTTATGAGGACTGCAAACTTCGCTTTGGGCATTTTCTGCGCCGCGGCCCTGCTTGGGCTGCCGCCGGCCGAAGCCAAGCCCGGCGGCTGCTTGAAATATGGCGCAGCCGGCGCGATCGCCGGCCATTACGCCGGCCATCATGCCTTCAAGGGCGCCGTGGCCGGCTGCCTCGCCGGCATGGCCCGCCGTCACGCCTATAACAACGAAGTCGCGCGCGAAAAGGCCGAAGCGGCGCATCGCAAGACAGAGGGACCGGGCGGCGCGCCGGCCGACAATCCAGCCGCCTCAGGTTCGACGCAAGATCAGAAGTGAGTCGGCGCCGCTCGCGCCTTCGGAATGGTCCCGTCGCGCAGCTTACGCTCCCAATCGTAAGCCTGCGTGACGATCTCCTCGAGATTGTCGTGCTGCGGCATCCAGCCGAGCCGCGTGCGGATGCGATCCGCACCCGCGACAAGCGCCGCCGGATCGCCGGGCCGGCGCTCCGCAAGCCTCGTTTCGAAGTCGACCCCCGAAACCTTCTTCACGACATCGACCACTTCGCGCACCGAATGGCCGTGGCCGTAGCCGCAGTTGAAGACAAGGCTTTCGCCGCCGGCGCGTAAATGCTTGAGCGCCAGGATGTGCGCGGCGATGAGATCGCTGACGTGGATGTAATCGCGCACGCAGGTTCCATCCGCCGTCGCGTAATCCGTGCCGTAAATATCGAGGCCCCGCCGCATGCCAAGCGCAGCTTGCACTGCAACTTTTATCAGATGTGTTGCGTTAGGAGTCGACTGGCCAAGACGGCCCTTCGGATCGGCCCCCGCTACGTTGAAGTAACGTAACGCCACATAGGACAGGTCATGCGCGTGAGCAGCATCCTCGAGCATCCACTCGACCATGAGTTTCGATCGGCCATAAGGATTGATCGGCGCCGTCGGCGCTTCCTCAAAAATCGGGTTGACGGAGGGTTCGCCGTAGACGGCGGCGGTGGAGGAAAAAATAAAATTTCTGATGCCGTTCCGTGTGGCGAATTCCAGGAGAGTGCGGGCCTTGACAGTGTTGTTGAGGTAATAGCCCAGTGGGTCGGAGACTGATTCCGGCACCACGATCTTCGCCGCAAAATGCGCGATCGCATCGATCTGATGCGTTGCCGCTATGGCTTTTAGTTTCGCTTCGTCCCCACTATCGCCGACGACGAGCGTCGCCGCCGCCGGAACGGCCCAGGCAAAGCCGGTCGATAAATCATCAAGGACGACGACCTGCTCGCCGGCATCGACCAAGGCCAGAACCATATGGCCGCCAATGTAGCCCGCGCCGCCGGTGACCAAGATTGCCATTCCGCTCCACTCCCGCTGTTAATATTCCGCCAAATCGTCGAAATCGGTGATTAAGTGCCTGGCCTAAAGGCACCGTTGACGCTCGGTTACGTTGCGTCCTAGGTAAATTTCGTCATTTGATTTCAATAGCCTCTCCCCAATACGGACCGCAAATGAGCCAACGCGTACGCAAAGCTGTCTTCCCGGTCGCCGGCCTCGGCACGCGATTTCTGCCGGCCACCAAATCCGTCCCCAAGGAAATGCTGACCGTTGTCGACCGGCCGATCCTCCAGCACGTGGTCGAGGAAGCTTACGAAGCCGGCATCGAACATTGCATTTTTGTGACAGGGCGCAACAAGGCGGTCATCGAAGATTATTTCGACATGGCCTACGAGCTTGAGGACATCCTGCTCAAACGCGGCAAGACGAAGGAATGGCAGGCTTTGAAGGCCGATCTGCCGGCCCCCGGCGCCATGAGCTTCACCCGCCAGCAAGCGCCGCTCGGCCTCGGCCATGCCGTCTGGTGCGCCCGCGACATCGTCGGCGACGAGCCTTTTGCCGTCGTCCTGCCCGATATGTTGACCATGGCCGGCAAAACCGGCGGCAAGCGCTGCCTTGCCCAATGCGTCGAGGCCTTCGAGACGCACGGCGGCAATGTCATTGCCGTCGAAGAGGTCAAGCCCGAAGAGACGCATAAATATGGCGTCGTGTCGGTCGGCCACAAATCTGGCCCGGCCTTCGAGATCACCGGCATGGTCGAAAAGCCGCCGCAGGGCACGGCGCCGTCGAATTTCATCATCTCCGGCCGCTACATTCTCTCTTCCGAGATCTTCAAGATTCTTGAGCGCGGGGAGAAGGGCGCGGGCGGCGAAATCCAATTGACCGACGGCATGAAGACGCTCGCGCAAGAGCAGAAATTTCATGGCGTCGTCTTCGACGGCAAGACCTATGATTGCGGTTCGAGCCTTGGCTTCCTCAGCGCCAATGTCGCTTTCGCGCTCGCCAATCCGGATATCGCGCCGGATTTCCGCCTGCTGCTCAAGACACTCATTGCCGCGCCGTGAGACTTAGAGCTGGAATTTCAGCCCGGCCATGAACAGATGGTCCACATAGTTCGTGAACCCCAGCGAACTGACAAAGCGTTGATACTTGTATGACCCGGTGATGAGAATCGACCGGGTCATATGATAATCGACCTCAAACTGGCCGGTGTAATAATTGTCGCTGACGGGCTGGCCGACGTAATTGTCCAATTGATAGGTGCCGGTCGCGGCCAACGTCAAATTGCGCAACAGATCGTGCGAGATCTTGAGCGAGAGCACATGCGAAATGGCGCCCGAGGAATTGGCCAGCGTCGTTTCGGCAATGTTGGTCGAAGCGGTGAATGTCACCGTCGTCAGCGGCGTCGCCGTATAGATCAGGCTCGCATCGACCGTCGGCGTATTGAGGTTCGGTAGCCGCGGATCGGCATAGGCGCGCGACTCATAGCCGATCGCGAGCTCGCCGGTGATGAGCCGCGTCGCCTGATAGGTCACGCCGATCTTGCCGTGAATGCCGTTCGACGAACGGTCGAAGCCGGAGACATCCGCTGTCGAGTCATATTGGTTGCGGTCGCCGGTGACTTGAACATAGGGAATGAGACCCGGCGTCAGTTCATAGGCGATGCGGCCGGCCAGGCTGTAGGTGTTGTAATCGTTCAGCGCCAGCTCCAGTGTCGTGCCGTCCGACTGCGTCGCATTGCCGAACATATAGCGGGCAAAGGCGCTGTTGAGGCTGATGGAGAGCCGGTTGAACTGTTGCGTGACGCCGAGCGTCTGGCCGACGCTCGCATACAGCGGCCGGCTGGTGATGAAGACCGCATTGGGGATGGCAAGCGTCGGCGAGCCCGGCTGCTGCGTCGTCAGACTGAAGGTCGTCTGCAGGTTGATCTGCGTCTGCCGCGTCACATCGACCCGGCCGGTGACCGTGCCGGCAACCTCGGGCCGGTTGGCGGCGGGAAAGCTGAAATAATCGTAATAGCCGCCGCGCAGGTCCGCTGCGAGGCTGTGCTGCGACCAGTCGGACTGCAGCTTCAGGCCGGTCTCGGCATGGGCGAAGGCGGACGGGACGATATCGCTGCCGAGAAGGTTCGGATTGGTGTCGTAGCCCGTATCCGTTTCGACATAAGGATAGAGCCGCAGCGAGCCGACGCCGATACCCACCGGATCGAAAGGCGTCAGATCGGGTTTCGGCCGCAGCGGATGCGGCAGCGTCGGGATGACCGCGACGGTCGGCCCCGGATCGGTGATGTCGACCGGCAGGCCGCTTGCGCCACGCAGCCGCATGCCGGGCGCCGTGGCATAGGCGGTGAGCGGCGGCAGCGGCGGCTGCCCGACCCGTCTGATTTTCGGCAATTGATAGAGCAGCGACTTTTTGCGCTTGGGTCGGCCGTAATTGATGAAATCGCGGGTCGAACTCACCGGCGGCGGCAAGCCGTAATTCGGCGGCGGGCTGGCAACGGGATTGACCGCATCCGTATCGGCCCCCCCGGGCGCGTCGGAAATATCGTTGAGGGGCGGTGATTCCGTGCCGCGCAATTCCGGCGGCGGCAGCGGCGCGGCCTGCAATGCCGGCGCCTGATCGTCCTCTGCCGACGGCGCCGGCGGCTCCGGCGTCATCTTCTGCGCATAAGCGCAGCTGTTCGCGGCAGCGATGAAAAGCGCGGCCGCGGCTGCGTTAAGGCAGAGTTTGGCTGAAACCGGCACGCGTCCTCGCTGTCGCAGCCCGCTCCCGAGACTGCGATCATCGAGGGTTAAGCAAACATGGTTAACGCCACCTTAGCGACGCCGGCGAAGCGTGCCGAAACGGGACGTAGGCTCGGTTGCTGGAATCCGCTGATATTTGAACCTGATGGCAAAGACGAACGGATTGACCGTCGTATTTCGAAATTCAGTGTTTTCCGCCTGGATAGCGCGCCGCCCAGCGTCTCCAATGCGTGGGTCGAACCCGAATCAGGTCTCCGGTCAGCGCATTACGCCAGCCTTTCGCCGTGAGGCGACAAGGAAAGACGAGGGCATGAACCTCGCGGCCTTCGATCACGCAGATTTCGAGATCGCAATCGTAAGGTGCTTTATCAATCGGGGCCCATTCCATTGAAGGAATCCTCGCCGTCCGCATAAGAACAATTTCGTCGGCCAATTGGCGAAACTTTGCGGATCAACGGCAAGCTGCAACGAGAGCCGGTAAGATGATTTGAGAGAGGTCAATTCATTCTGACCTTAGAAAAAATTTCGCTCTAGCCGCCCTCATGTCCCTCCTCGCCCCCGGCGCCAATTATGGGATTTCGGCGCCTCGGCGCTGCAAGATCGGCGAGCTTGGACTCTTCCGAAGCCAGAAGCCTTTCGACGGTTGCTCGGGTCTCGTCATCGAGCGGTGTTTTGAGGATCTGCTTGTAATGCCTAATATTCAGCTCGGCTATTTGGCGAGGACTCGTGAATTCGTCGGACATGCCGCCTTTCCCACCGGAAACATGCTCCATTGAAGCCCGAATGCGCCACGCGCCGCCATCGGATTGGGTCGCCGAATTTTTGATTGGGATCAAGTTTTCGGTCGAAATCAGAAGGCATAAAATTCCCGAGGCAGCACCGGAGGCAAGCAAATGGTGGCAGTCGCCAATCGCATCGGCGGGCCGCAAATTTATGCGGCTCACCCATGGGTGCCGGGAAACCCGGAAAAAGGCGCTCGCCATCAATTGCTGAGCGACGATGAGCGCGCGCGGCTCGCCAAGATCGCATCCATCACCCGTTTCAAGAAAGGCGATGCGATCTACGCCGAAGGCGACAAGGCTGATGCGGTATTCAACATCATAAGCGGCGTGGTCATCACTCACCGTAAAGCCGGTGACATCGATTATGTGGCTTCATTCCTTTACCCTGGCGATTTATTCGGCCTGTCCGAAGAGGGGTGCTACAGCAATGCTGCAAGGGCCGCGACTCCTGTAGTCGCCTACAAAATGCCCCTGGCAGCAGTCCGGCGCGCGTTGGACAGTGACGCTCATCTCGATGTCAATGTCATTATCAAGCTTTGCGAGGAACTCCGCGAAGCACAGCGCCATGCTCTCCTTCTCGCCCAAAGGAAAGCGACAACGCGGCTGGCGATGTTCCTCGACCTGCAGGAACATCTACAGATCTGGCGTGGAGAGTCAGCGTCGGAAATTTACTTGCCGATGAATTTTTCTGCCATCGCCGCTTATCTCGCCATGTCTCCTGAAACGCTTAGTCGTGCGTTCCGGACGATGACGCTGGATAAGGTCGTTGCTTTCCGCAATCGGCATCACGTTAAAATTCTGAACCGAGAATTGTTTGACCGGCTTGTCGCCGATTGGCGAGGCGCAAGCACCGGCGACGCCATGCGCTAGCCATGCTCGCCCTATGCACATTCGCCGTCGCGGGCAAAATGACAAGGGGCTACGGCCCGCGGAATCGATCCGCGCGCCGAGCCTCGCTTCTCTTCGCGTGCCTAGCGCCGAAAGACCGTCCGGCTCAGTAATAGCGCGCGCAGATATGTCCATGCCAGCGTAGACACCGGCGCGTTTGCCGGATCGTCGTCCTGGCAACACAGACGCCGTGGACCCGCGTCCTTCCCGGGCCGCATCCCCAGGCGACATGCGTGACCATGCCGTCCATCTGCGGAGCAGGCGCGCGCGTCATCGCCTCGCCCGACGTCGAAATGGCTAAGGCCACAGCAACAACAGAAAGCAGCTTAAGCATTCCTCCCTCCTCCTACCGTTTAAAGCGAACCCAAGCAGGGATTGAAATTTTGACGGCCTCGGCGAAAACGAGCCTCCGGCACGATCATCGAAGCGTTGGAGAAGTCCGCATCACCGGACGTCTCCAACGTCATTGACCAACAACCCGCTTCTGATCGCAGGCTCAAACCTGCCCATGCCTCCGAACTCAATACGGGTACTGGCCTGGGCAGACCCACCGGCTGTAGCGATCATAATAGCAGCCATTGTTGTAGTAGCCGGCGGCGGCGCCGGCAGCGGCACCGGCCGCGGCAGCTCCCGCGGCACCCCAGCCATAACGGCCATACCCATAACGGCCATAACCGTAACGTCCGGCATAGCGGCCACCATGGCCGTACCGACCCCCGTAGCGCATGCCGCCGCCGCGGACCCCATAGCCACGATGTGCTACGGAGCCGCGTCCGCCGTAGCCCCGGCCGGCGAACCCGCCACCGCGGCCGCCGCCGCCGCGGCCGCCGCGCGCAAGCTGGATGTCGGATGCCT
>NZ_CANSHK010000068.1:0-7431 GCF_947646745.1 uncultured Methylovirgula sp.
GACGTCGGCCGCGCCGGCTTCGTGCGCTGCCTGCCGACCGGCTGCGTCGCCGAGGTCGTGATGGACGACAAACTGATCGGCGAGTTGCGCAACGGTCATAATGCCACCTTCATCATCTTCCAGACCCCGGAAGAAGGCATTGGCATTCCGCTGGCGCTGAACGGTTTCGGCGAGGGATTTGATGCATTGCCGTAACGGCGGTGCCGCGGATGCTGCCGGCCGAATCGGAAAGTTGCAGACTTTTCCGAAAGGTTTATTCCGTAAACGCACAAGAGGCGTGGCGTGAGGGATTGGAGCGGGGGAATGCGCAAGCACGTTCGGGAGAAGGCTGTGGTCAGGGCGCGGCGCGCGCCGTCGCAAGGCCGCGCGATCCTTCTTGTCGGTGCGCTCGCCACCCTCGTCGGCTGCAGCAGGACCGCCGGCAGTTTCGATACGGACGACAGCGGCCAGACGAAAATGAGCAACCTTTGGGCGCTGGTGCAGTTCAAGCCCATTCCGGCGCAGCCGCAGCCCTTTGCTCCCGTCAAGTGCCCCGAGATCGGCGTACAGGATGGCACCGCCGATGATCGCGTTTACGGCCCGGGCGACGACCGGTCGAACGCCAACGTGCGTTACCAATTCTCGATCGTCAATTTCGCCCGCGATTGCCAAGTCGTCGACAAGCAATATCAGATGAAGGTCGGCATCGAAGGCCGGATCTTGCTCGGCCCCGCCGGCGCGCCTGGCACCTATGCCGCGCCGATTCGCATCGCCGTTGTCAGCCGCGCCGACGGGTCGGCAACGCTCAGCAAGCTCTATCAGGTGCCGGCCAGCGTCGCCGAGGGCCAGACGGAAGGACCGTTTACGCTCGTCACCGACCCGCTCAGCGTGCCGGTCACCGGCCGCTATTCCGACCAGGATTATGTGATCAAAATCGGCTTCGATTCCGAGGCCAATGCTGGCGCGCCACGCGTGGCACGCCATCGCCATCATGCCGCCGCGGCGGCGGCCGGAGCCGATTGACGCGATTGCCGCGCCAGCTGCACATCGCCGTCGAACGCTTCCCGATCGCCGGCCGTTTCGTCATTTCCCGCGGCGCCAAGACCGAAGCCGTTGTCGTCGTCGCAACGCTTGTCGAAGGCGGCTTCCGCGGCCGCGGCGAATGCGTGCCCTATGCGCGCTATGGTGAAAGCCTCGAAAGCGTCGTGGCGCAGATCGAAAGCCTGCGGCAGACGATCGAAGCCGGACTCGGCCGTGAGGATTTGCAGACGATCCTGCCGCCCGGCGCCGCCCGCAATGCGCTCGACTGCGCGCTCTGGGACCTTGAAGCCAAGGCGAGCGGCGTCCCGGTCTTTCGACAGGCGGGCCTCGCGCCGCCGGCGCCGGTGACGACCGCCTATACTTTGTCGCTCGATACCCCCGAAGCTATGGCGGCCGCCGCGAAAGCGGCAGCAAGGCCCTTGCTCAAACTCAAATTGGGCGGCGACGGCGATGCGGAACGGCTGGCCGCCGTCCGCGCCGCGGCGCCCCACGCCCAACTCATCGTCGATGCCAACGAAGCCTGGTCGCCGGCTCATCTCGCCGGCCATTTCGCCGCTTGTGCGGCGCAGGGCGTCGCGCTGATCGAACAGCCGCTGCCGGCCGGTGCTGACACGATCTTGGCAGAGATCGCCCATCCGGTTCCGCTCTGCGCCGACGAAAGCCTGCATGACCGCGGCGATCTTGCCGCTTTGCGCGGATGCTATGAGGCGATCAACATCAAGCTCGACAAGGCCGGCGGCCTGACCGAGGCGTTGGCGCTGGCGGCGGACGCCGAACGGCTCGGCTTTCAGTGCATGATCGGCTGTATGGTGGCGAGCTCGCTGGCCATGGCCCCTGCCCTCCTGCTTGCTGGCCGCGCCGATTATGTCGATCTCGACGGCCCGCTGCTCCTTGCGCAGGACCGGCCGGACGGATTGCACTATGACGGCGCGCGCGTCTATCCGCCGACGCCGGCGTTATGGGGATGACAGCCGGCGTCAAAATTGCTTCATGAGGGCTGGCTAGCGATTCGCCGCCTTTGGAGAAAGCGCGTGCTGCAGGGCAGCAAGATCCCATTGCGCCATCGCCTCGCGGACCTGTTCGACGACGACGCGCCGCGCACACTCGCCGTCCGCCTCTTCAATGCCGCGCTGGCCGTTTTGATCATCGTCAATGTGGCCGCGGTCATTCTCGAATCCGTCGACGGATTGCGCGTCCGCTATCCCCTCGCCTTCGTCGGCATCGAGCGCGTCGCGACGGCGATCTTCGCGGCCGAATATATTCTGCGCGTCTGGACGTCCGTCGATTACCGCAGCGGCCGGTTTCGCAATCCGCTGTGGGGGCGCCTGCGTTATATGCGCGGCTTTTTCCCGCTCGTCGATCTGATCGCCGTCCTGCCGGCCGTGCTCGGTTTTTTCGGCGCGGCGGATCTGCGCGTCTTGCGCCTGCTGCGTCTGCTGCGAATGATCAAGCTGACGCGGCATTCGACGGTCTTCGGCCTGCTATGGGCCGTGCTGCGCGAAGAATCGCGCGCCATCGCGGCACTGATCTTCGTCCTCTTCCTGACGCTGACGGTCAGCGGCGCGCTGATGTACATGATCGAAGGCGAGGTGCAACCCAATGTCTTTTCATCGATCCCCGCCGCGATGTGGTGGGCGATCGAGACGGTCACGACCGTCGGCTACGGCGACATGGTGCCGGTCACATTTCCTGGCCGCGTCCTCGGCGGCATCGTCTCGATCGTCGGCATCGGCACCCTGGCGCTGTTTTCCGGCCTTATTACAGCGGGCTATCTCAATCAGTTGAGGCTGCGCCGCACGCCCAAACATCTCGCCGACGATGAATCCGTCTGCCCGCATTGCGGCGGCCTGCTGCGCCATTCGCGTGCCAAGGCGGGATGACGCTGTGCGTTATTCGACGCATGGCCTTAACCGAAATGTCTGCAACTTTTCGGGGCCATGATTGGCTTCGACGCATGGCCTTACCCGAAAAGTCTGCAACTTTTCGGGGCCATGCTATTCCATCGCTGCGGCTTTGAGGATGCAGACCATCACCGCCGCGGCGGGTCGCTCGCCGCGATTGCGGATCACGTGCGGCCGGTCGCAGCGATAGCGCAACGTCTCGCCGGCCTTGGCGCGTTCGACGACACCGCCGACTTCGACTTCGAGTTCGCCGTCCGTTACCGACAGGCATTCGACCGAACCGCGCTGGTGCGGATCGGACGCGAGCGCCCCGCCGGGCTCCGCATGAAAGCCGTACCATTGCAGCCATTCGACCGTCTTGATCCAGCCGAAAATCTCGAGCCGGCATTTGCCGTCGTCGGAAACGAGGATCGGCGTATCGCCGCGGGTCGATTTTTCGAGAAAGGGCTCGTCCTCGCTGACTTGCAGCATGCCCTCGATCGACATGTCGAGTGCTTGCGCCAGACGCCAGATCGTCGCCAACGTCGGATTGGTCTCGTTGCGCTCGATCTGGCTAATGATCGACTTTGCCACGCCGGACTGTTCGGACAGTTCGGAAAGCGAAAGATTATAGGCCTTGCGCAGCCGCTGCACCGTCTTGCCGAGCTGGCCGGAAACGGCGAGTGCGCCCGCCTCCAACGCCTTGGCCTTGTCGCGACCTTCGATACCCACATCTCGCTCCGGGACCTTCAACGATCCCGGATACTAAACGATTCCGTTTGAAATATCGAACGCGCGCTAGCTGTGGACAAGCCGATGCCAGGCGGATTCGACCCCCTCTTTGGCATGGTGGAAGCGGGTGTCGGCTTCGTCCCAATTGACGATGGGGCAGCCGATCCCGCCGGCAGGGCAGACGGGCGAGCGGCCGGAATCAAGCACGAAGGCGGTGCCGATGGTCAGCAGGATCCCGATGATGATTCCAAGCACGAGCTGCATCGCTCCCTCCCCTCCAAGGCCGACGAACGGCTGCCCCGGAAACCCCGGGACGGCAGCAAAGTTCCCGCTGAAAAAAGCGTTTAAGAAAAGAGCGCGACCTTCTCGGCTGTCGAGAGCCGGTCGAGCCGTTTCAGCGCGCCCGGTTCGGCGCGCGGTGCCATCGCAACGTCCGGCGCAGGCCAGACAGGCGGTAGCGGGTCTGGGGCACGAACCGAAGGCGGCGGCAGCGGCGCGGGTTTCGGCTCGACCCTGGGGGCCTCTCTTGCCAACTCGGCTTTGACATTCGGCGGGCTCACTTGCGGCGCACTGCGCAAAAGCCCCCCGACGGCGCGCGCCTGCGCTTCGATATCGCGGCAATAATGCTCGTCGATCCCGTCGCCGCGCATATTCGCCGCGAGACCTTCAAGCGTCTGCGACACATCCTTGAGACGCTGCACCAACAGCCGGATCGACGGGTCGGCCGGCAGATGCTGGTCGCGCACGGTCTGCTCGAGCCGGGCGAGGCCATCGAGCATCTGGCGGACCTCGTCGACGCGGCTGCGGCGGGCATATTCGGCAAGAAACCAGCGCCCGCGCACGGTCTCGACCACCGCGGCCTCGATCGCCTCGTAATCGCCTTCGCTGATGCCTTCGGGCGGCGTGATGGTCAACATGCTTGCGGTCGTCTCGAATCAGCATACGAGTCTGCGCGGCGGGCGGATAAAATCAAGGCGGCGGAACGTCCGCCGCCTCGTTCGTCAGAGCAGCCCGCGCCGGGCGCCGGCGAGACCCAGGCGCAAGCGAGCCCGTTTAACGCTCGGAAAGCTCACGAAAGCGCGGCGTGAAGGAGACACCCCGCAGCACTTCGCCGAACCCCGCTGTGCGGACCGTCTTGAAGCTTTCGGTCGCCGGCAGCGCTGTCGCGGAAAGCGTGTCGGTGATCGCAACCAATTCGTTCGGATCGGCGCCTTGGTCGCCATTGCCGCTCACCGTCGAGGTGATCGCCCAAATGGTCGCCGTTCCGTCAGGATTGACCTTGCCAGTGATGTTGCGCAGCCCGTCGGTCGCCGGCGACCACGGCAGTCCGGTCGCGGCGTTGTTGCCGGTCGGATAGCCATGCACCGTGTAAGGCACGCCGAGATTGAGGCCGGCCGTCAAAGTATAGGCCAATTGCCAGTTACCGGTTGCATCGTTGAAGACCCACTTTTGCAGGCCCGCATGGGTCTGCGCCGCCGCGGCCGTGAAGCGTCCGCCGCTGAACGTCGCCGTGCCATTGCCCTCGTCGGCGACATAGAGCGTCTTGGCATTGGCGAACCAGAGCCCGAAGGGGAAAAGCGTGGCGCTCTTCGCCGAATTGGTCGGGAAGCCTTGCAGCACGCACATATTGTAAGGCGTCACGCCCTGGCTTTGCAGATTCGCTGCGTTGAAGCTGATCGGCGCCGTCGGCAGACCTGCAGCGGCGCGCGGAACGCCCGTGCCGTTCGGGCAGGCTAGAGGCTTGCCATTGCCATCGAAGCCCGAAGTGTCGATGAAATAGACGGTGTTGACGCCGTTGCCGCCGCTGCCCTTGGTCAGATAGACGACGTTGTCGAAGACGGTCAAACCGCGGAAATTGGTGTCCTTGCCGACTTTATCGGCCTTCAGGCCGAGTTGAGTCACGCTGAAGCTGCCGACGGGCGTCGGTTGACCCGGCGCTTGCGACGCTTCCGGCTCTTTCGACGCGTCGAGAATCTGCGCGCCGGCGCCGAGGATGACACCGTTCGGCTGCGGATTGGAGCCGTTGCCGGCATTGCCCGCCGTGTAAATGAGCGGAACGCGGCCGCTATCGTTCAGGATCGCGGCGCGGCCGTTGTTGCCGCTATAGGCATTCGTCTTGGTGAAGTGGAAGCGGCCGAGCGCATCGACCTGCGCCACGATGCGAAAGTTTTGCGCCGGGACGGGATTCGTCGGATCGACGACGCCGGGCGTGTTCGAATTGGAAATATCGATCGCATCGACGGGCGCAAGGTAACCCATCAAAGTGACGAACCGGCCGTCGGTCGACAGATTGAGCGCGTCTTCCGATTTCGACGAGAAGCTGCCGACCATGGAATCGCCGGCCGGGCCGAAACCGTGTTGCCGCTGCCGGCCATTCGGCACTTCGAGCGAATTGATGAAACGGCCACCGAGATCCACCTGATCGAGGAAGATGGTCGCGGTGATTCCGAACGACCCGTCGGCCAGCGCATTGTTCCAGACGAAGGGATAGGCGCCGTTGGCGGTTGCGGCAACGCAATTGGACCCGGTGCAATTCGGCGGCAGCGGCTGGCCGACCTGAACGTTTTTCGGATTGTTGTCATAGACGACGCGGCTGACGATCAGATTGCCGGGCAGGAAATAGGCAAAACCACCGAAGCCGCCCGAACCGGCGAAACCAAGATCGCCATCGCCGGCGAAGGCGGTCTGCGAACTGATCAATGCCGACGTGAGCAGGGTGATCGCGGCAAGCGATCGCTTGGCGTAAAGTCCCTTGGCATAAAGACGCAAAAACATGGCTCCTCCCAAAAACCTCTCGAAAAGAGGCGGGCTGAAAAAGGCTGGATGAGGCGATGCCCAGTGCGACGGGTGCAGTGCCGGGCCGGCGCCATATGCCGGGATTATGTGACGCCTATGCGAATGAGATTTTGAAACGGTGTGACTGCGCGGAGCTGCCGGCGCATCTCTGCTTGAGCTGCACCGGCCCCGCGTCGATCCAGGCCTTTTATCGGACAAAGGTGTACCTACATCTATGTCCAGCGAAAGGACTGCGATGTTCGACTCCCATCCCACATTTCTTTTGGACGATAGCCACGAGAGCCTCGCGCCGGCGGAAGCCGCCCCGGCGACAGCACCTGCACGCGACGACGGCGTGCTTCTCGACGCTTACTCGCGCACCGTCGCGGGTGTCGTCGAACGCGTCGGCCCGGCGGTCGTGCGCATCGACATTCGCCGCGGCGACGGCAAGCATGGCGGCTCGGGCTCCGGAGTCATCGTCTCGCCCGACGGGCTGATCCTGACGAACAGCCATGTCGTCCAAGGCGGCAAGCGGGCCGAGATCACGACGCTCGACGGCCGCAACCTGTCGGCGCGCGTATTGGGCGATGATCCGGACACCGATCTTGCGCTCGTGCGCGTCGAGGCCGACACCACCCTGCCCTTCGCGGCCCTCGGCGATTCAAAGACGCTGAAGCGCGGCGAGATCGCCATCGCGATCGGCAATCCGCTCGGCTTCGACGCGACGGTGACGGCCGGCATCGTTTCGGCGCTCGGCCGTTCGCTGCGGGCGAAATCCGGCCGGCTGATCGATGACGTGATCCAGACCGACGCAGCGTTGAACCCCGGCAATTCTGGCGGCCCGCTGGTCTCGTCCAATGGCGAGGTCATCGGCATCAACACGGCGATGATCGTTGGTGCGCAGGGCATCTGTTTCGCCGTCGCGGCGAATACGGCGCGCTTCGTGCTGGGCGAAATCATCCGCCACGGCCGCGTGCGCCGCGCCGCGCTCGGCGTCGGCGGCGGCACGATCCCGCTGCCGCGC
>NZ_CANSHK010000069.1:0-7398 GCF_947646745.1 uncultured Methylovirgula sp.
GGCTGACGCCGATCAGACCCAGTCTCGGTCGACCGTCGCCGTCTTCTCTCAACGCTTGGCTGCAGCATTCCTCCTCAGACGGAGAAACAGCGGAAAACAACTGGGTTTGAAATTCATCCGAAGGATAACTCAATGACACACGCTCCCAACTGCGTTGCCTTTTCATCTGGGATATTACCGTTACAGCTTCAAGCAGCAACAAGCCGGCATCCCTGATCTGGATCAAGACCCGTAGGAGCGAGATGTGTTAAATGGCACATGACGGTAATCCGATAATATAAGGCTCAAAAATAAGCTTTGCTCGTTACTTTTAGCTTGGATCGGCGGCGGGTGGAGATTGTCGCGCCAATCCGATTTATCCTCGTCAGGACGTGTCCGATGGATTGGCAACCGATTGAGACAGCACCGCCCAATTTAGACCTCGAACTCGGCGTTCAAGATCGCGACGACATCGAACCTTTGATTTTCGCTTGCCGCCGAACGAACGGCGAATGGTTCAATAGCAAGACTCGCGAGCTTGTCCTCGTTCGCCCGACACACTGGAGGTTCTGGCGCAAACCTTTTGAGCGCGAGTAGGCGCGTTAAATTCGGTTGTCACGAGCTGCGGCCGGCGCCGCAGCTCGAAAAGTCTGAAGCTCACGCCGTTGCCTTGACCTCGATCTTCTTTGCCGCTTTCTGCGCTTCGGCGCTTTTCGGCAACGTCACGGTCAAAACGCCCTTTTTAAAGACGGCTTCGATCTTGTCTTTGTCGACGCCCTCCGGGAGACGAAAACTGCGCTCGAAGGACCCGAAGCGACGCTCGCGTAGAAAATAGTCCTTCCGCTTCTCTTCAGTCTCTTCGTGCTTTTCGCCTTTGATCGTCAGGCCGCCGTTGGCCACTTGCACGTCGATGCTTTTCTCATCCATGCCGGGAAGCTCGGCCGTGACCTCAAAGGCCTTGTCGTTTTCGACAATATCGACGGCAGGGGCACTGGCCCAATTTTCGCGCCGCATTGACGACTCGATATCGCGCAGCGAACGGAAAGGGGAAACCCAGAAATCGCGACCGAAATCCTCGAACAGTCGATCAATCTCCTGACGAAGACTGACAAAAGGCCGTGATGGCGCGGCCGCCTTTTCAGTCTTTACAGGTAGCTTGGTTGCAGCTTCAGCCATAGCTAAGCCCTCCTCTCGGGGTTAGAACCAGCCAGACTCGTACAGCCGCTGAAATCCGCGCGGATTGACTTCGCTCAAACGATCCGCTGTCGATGCCGCTATAAATTTTGAAGCTAAAGATTATCCAGTGCCAAGCCGATGAATTTGGAGGGTTTGCGATGTGTCCCATACGGCATGATGCTGTGCTCCAAGGCCGCGGCGGGATCGATGGATCGAGAGAGAGCTGGCCGATATCCTATCAGGCTTTGTTGATTTTTGATGATTTGGGCGTGCCAGCCGATCAAATTGCGCGCTATTTCAAAGTGAGTTCGTCGGATATCCTTGCTCTGCGTGAGTGCGCGGCACGTCTCGACGCAATGCCGGCGATTTCTTTCAAGCTCGAGAGATCTCAGAGAGACGTCTATCCGCTTTCGAGAAATTGACGCGCGAACACGAGGCCGCCGATTTGCCGGCGGGCGAACATGAGCGTGCGCGCATCTATAGCTTGGCGAGGCGCTCTCAACTTGCCCGCAGTCTTAGGGCCAGCGCGATCCAAACGGCGCCGTAGAAAATCAGATCGAGCCCGACAAAAAGGCCGATGACCCAGAGGCCCGAGGCCGGCCATTGCGCAAGCACCAGCAGGCCGAGGATAAAGGTGACGATGCCATCGAGGGCCTGCCAGCCGCTTCCCGGCGTCGCAATCGCCACCGCGGCAATCAATTGAAATATCCCACTGACCAGAAACAGCGTTGCGATCAGAATCGTGATCGCTTCTGCACTGATCAGCGGCCGCGTGACTAAGATGAATCCCGCTATTCCGAAAAGCACCGCGGAGAGCAAATGATAGAAAAAGCCTGCCCAATGTCCAACGAGGACGGCTTGGCCGACTTCAATGGCGCAGGCGAAGACGAACAGCCATCCGAAAAACAGCATCGTGGCGACCGTCGCCGCGAACGATCTTGCGATCGCTGCGGCACCCAGCAACACCAGCGCAGCGCCGAGGACCAAGAACCATCCCCAATAATGGACAATCTCATGGGGGACCTGCACCTGCAGCTCTTGAATATAGCTTGTCATAGCGCGCTCCTCCGCTGATCGCCTCCAATAACCTAAAGCTCGCGAGTTCCGGGCGGCGACGAATCTCCGCAGCCTCAGGCGGCTGCTTTAAATTTCCGCAGCCTGAACGCGACCAGGATATAAATCGCTCCGATCGCGATCGCGAACCAAGCGATCATCCAGACCAATGCCAGCGCGCCGGCGCCCGGCCGCGCGAAAGCGATGACGCCGAAGGCGATCAAGAGGGCGCCGCTCAAACCGAGCAGCCATTCCCCTTCGGCCTCGTGGCGCAACTGGAATGCCCCCCAAATTTGCAACGCGCCGATCACGATCGCCCAAGCAGCGATGAACCAAAGGAGGATAAGCGCTGTCATCCCCGGCCAAGTGAAGGCCGCGATTGCCGCGCATAGGCCGGCGACGCCGACGAGCGCCAACCACCAGCGCGGCATGATCTCGCCGACACCTCCGGCGGCGGCTTCCCACAGCGCAAGAACACCGTCGAAGAGGGCGTAGATGCCCCACATCAATGTCAGGGTGAGTATGGTGACGCCCGGTCTGGCGAGCGCAAGGGCGCCAAACGCAACTGCGGCCATGCCGCGCAGCAGCAGCAGCCACCACTTCTCTGCTAGGGCACTAAGAAGCGGGCGAAAAACAATCGAATGAGCATCTGCACTCGTCATTGTGCTCTCCCTCCCGATTGCGCGTTGAATTCCCCAACAAACTCGACCTTGGCCGGGCTTTTTCTCAGTGGGCGGCTTGCTTGGCAGCGTCCGCTCGGGCGAGCACGGCGCTGAGCGCGGCGAGGCCTGCCTGTTCGACCGCCGCAATGGCGTAATCGATCGCGAAATGCGCTTCCCATTCCAGCCGGTCGGCGCGGGCCTGCGCGCGCTTGACATCAAGCTCATGGCCGACGTGCGCAGCGCCTTCCTTCACCGCGATCAGATCCGCCGCAATTTTCGCCTTGATCGTGCTCAGGTCGCGGGTCGCGGAATCGCCGGCCGACTTGACCTTTTGGTCGATCTTTTCAATGACGTTTCGCACTGTGGCGTAGGCTTCTTTTTGGCGCGCCACGAGCTTCTCATGCCCCTCTTTTTCAGCGGCGGCCGTCGCATCTTCGGCCTTTTTCGCGCGGACCGCTAAGTCCTCAAAAAGATCAGACAGTTTTTTGGTCATAACAGTCCTCCTTCAAGAAAGGGCCTAACAATAGAATTTTGATTGGCACGAAACCGGCGCGAGGGAATTGACGGAAATCAAGCGGCCGATCTGTTCAATTCGACGAAAATGTTTTCGCGACCGCGCCATTTTACTGACGCGGTGCGCGCTGCCTCGACATGAGCTTTCGCTTGCTTGCACTTAGAATTTCGCGCTTCTCTGCCGCCGCTTACGCGGCGCCTCAATGGCAATCGCCGCGGCAGGATTCGCCTCGCCACCTTACGTGAAACGCTCGCCCCAGGCCCTGAGGGCGCCTAAAACCGGACGAAGCGCCTTGCCCTTCTCGGTCAAGAAATATTCGTAGCGCGGTGGATGCGCCTCATACAGCCGCATTCCGATAACGCCCTGTTGCTCCAATGTCTTGAGGCGGGCGGAGAGCGTGTTCGGCGCGACACCCTCGAGACCGAGCTCGAGGTCTTGAAACCGCTGCGGGCCCTTTTGAACGAGGTCGCGCAAAATGAGCAGACTCCATTTTTCGCCGACGATGTCGAGGGTCCGCGCGACCGGGCAATCTTGCGAGTAGCCAGCGTTCATAACCAAAACAAATAATCGCATCGATAGAAATTTGCAACTGACTACATCTTGTATAGTCACTATTATAATCATAGTTACAGATGCGAGGCGCGGGAATGCGCCTGCTCGCGGACGTTGCGCCCGCGCTAGCGAGGTCAGAAATAAAGGAGCGAATATCATGTTCAAGTCTCATCTTTTCAAAGCTGTAAGCGTCATTATCTTGGTCGGCGCACAAGCGAGTTCGACGTTTGCGGCATCGTCTGGGCGCCGCCATCTGCCCAGCACGATCGGCGCCGAATTCGGCGCTTCAGGCAGCCAGGCTGTTGAAAACCCTCTTGCGGACCGTGCCGCGACGCTTGGAGGGCAGGCATTTACGATCGAGCGGGCGGAAGGGTCTTCCTACAAGGCGGCCGCTGCGCGCAGTGGCGTTGCGGGTGACAATCCGTTGCGCGATCGCGCCACGACGCTCGGTGGTGATGCCTTTACCGTCGAACGCGCAGAGGGACGGCCTTATCGCGCGTCCACCGTTGCATCGGACGCGGCGAGCGACGCCTTAGCCGGTAATCCGCTCAAAGATCGGGCCGAAACACTCGGTGGCCGGACGTTTGCGGTCGAATCCGGCGTCGACCAAGCGGGCAAGCCACGAAGCTTCCTGGCGCGCTTCCAGTAAGATCTGGCCATGCAATGGATTGCCTTCACGCGCGATCGTTTCGGTCGCGCGTTTCGGCGCAGCCATAAAGAATGAACTGGCACATTTCGCGATAGTGTCCAGACAAATCCGCCGGCGGCACCGGCGGCAGGCGCTGGTTGACGCCGCGCGCGCCATTGGCAAGCGCCTGCGCCGCGGCCTGCGGCGAAACCTCGCTACGCAGACGCAGCAAATTCGCATCCCGCAACTCGACAATGAACTGCGCGAGGTCGGCCTCGAAGGACAGCGCCACCGCCGTGACGATGTCGTTGCAGCGCTCGAAGACGACGGAATTCAATTCGATAAGATGCGGTGATGCGTTGGCGACCCGGCGCGTGTCACCGTAGCGGACATCGACGATCGCGGTGAGAATGTCGAGCGCGCTGCCGCCCTTCGTCCATTGTTCGCGGCCCGCGGCAAAGCCGCGGTTCAGCGCCAATTCATTGCGGTAGAGAACCGCGGCGCGGAACGCCTCCTCCTTGTTGCGGAAATAATTATAGAGCGTACGCGCCGTCAGATCGCAGGCTTCGGCCAAGCCAAGCATCGAGAGCGCGCTATAGCCGTGGCTCAAGAAGGCGGCTTCGAGACGCTGCAAGAGCGCCGGCGCTGGCCTCATCCTCTGCTTGCTCATAAGCCGTCACATCGAATTTTTTCGATTCCAGACGATTATATCCCGAATACGGCAAGGCAGCGGAGGCGATTTCGGACATTAAGCGTGCCGCAAAAGCACTTCTTTGACCGCCTTCAGCAGATCGGCTTCCGGCACGGTAAATTGCGCCTTGGTGCGCAATTCGAGATAATCCGCGCGCTCCTTGCTCCCGGCGGCGAGTTCGGCGCCAAGGACGAGATCGCGGATCGCAATCTCGCCCTTCTCGCGCTCGTTCGAGCCCTGAATGACGGCACAGACCGCCTTGCGCTTATCGGCATATTTCAACTGCGCATTCATCCCCGACGATCCGAGATAAAGCTCCGCGGCAATGCCTTCGTTGCGCAGGAGCGAGACAAAGCCCTGATAGCGGACGACCTCCGCCTGGTCGAGGACGAGGACGACAACCGGCCCGCGCTGCTGCGCGCCGGCCACGACCGGCGAATGGATCGCCTTCAACGCCGCATAGAGCCGCGAGACGCCGATGGAAAAACCGGTCGCCGGCACGTCCTCGCCGCGGAAGCGGCCGACGAGACCGTCGTAGCGGCCGCCGCCGCCGACCGAGCCGAAACGCACGGGGCGGCCGTCTTCCTCGGCGATTTCGAAAGCCAGTTCGGCCTCGAACACCGGGCCGGTATAATACTCGAGGCCGCGCACAACAGACAAATCAATGCGGATTTGCTCATCCGTATAACCGGAATTTCGCGTCAGAAATTGAATCTTTACAAGCTCTGCAATGCCTTCGTTGAAAATTTGCGACGCGGATAAATCAGCGAAAGCAGAATTTCTGATCAGGACTCCCCCGATCCTGTCCTCCACCATAGCGGAGGTGATCTCCGAAGTCGGCTCTGTGAGAATTTTCAGGACGACCTCAATCGCCGCGGGCTGCAACCCAGCACCTTTGGTGAAATCACCTGATTCATCCTTCCGCCCTGCACCGAGCAACAAACGGACGCCGTCAGCGCCGAACTTATCGTACTTGTCCATCGCACGCAGCACTGTCAGCCTGCGCCCAGCGTTCTCCGCACCGCCAAGCCCAATCGCTTCGAGAATCCCGTCAAGCACCTTGCGATTATTCACCTTGATCACATAGTCGCCGCGCTTGACGCCGAGCCGCTCCAGCGTATCGGCCGCCATCATGCAAAGCTCGGCGTCCGCGGCGACGGAGCTTGTGCCGACCGTATCGGCATCGAATTGCATGAATTGGCGAAAGCGCCCTGGGCCCGGCTTCTCGTTGCGGAAAACGAAGCCGGCGCGATAGGAGCGATAGGGCTTCGGCAGCTTGTCGTAATTCTCGGCAACATAGCGGGCGAGCGGCGCGGTCAGATCATAGCGCAGCGACAGCCATTGCTCGTCGTCGTCCTGGAAGGAGAAGACGCCCTCGTTCGGCCGGTCGAGATCGGGCAGGAATTTGCCCAGCGCCTCGGTATATTCGACGAACGGCGTCTCGACCGCCTCGAAACCGTAGAGCTGGTAGCTCTCCTTGATCGTCGCGAGCATCCGCTCGGTCGCGGCGATCTCGGCCGGCCCGCGATCGCCGAAGCCGCGCGGCAATCGGGCCTGGGTCCGTGCCGTCTTCTTAACGTCGTTCATTCCTGCAAACCTTCCCGCGGCTTTTTTCGATCCATCGCCCGTGCCCGTCCCTGAAAAGCCAGGCATGTTTTCGCGGCCTGCTCTAAGCCATCGTGGCGCGAAGCGAAAGCTCACTCCAAATCCCGCCCCGTCCGGCCCCCCTTGGTGGCGCCGCAATCGCCTCCCATATGTCCGCCGCGGGGCCACCCCGAACCACGGGAGAAAACCATGTCACCCGAAGAACGCCAGTTGCTGACCGGTCTTTTCGACCGCATTCAAGGGTCCGCCAATGTGCCGCGCGATCCGGAAGCCGAGGCGTTGATTGCAAACGCTGTCAGGGCGCAGCCCTACGCGCCCTATTTTCTGGCGCAGGCCGTGCTCGTCCAGAACCAGGCGTTGGAAGCCGCCAACAAAAAAATCGAAGACTTGCAGGCACAACTGAATTCGCTGCCGCAACAGCAGGGTCAACCGCAAGGCGGCGGTTTCCTGAGCAGCCTCGGCTCGATCTTCGGCGGCGGCCCTTCGGCACCGCCGCCCGAGCCGCCGCGTCCGGCGCAGCCGCTCCCGGGCGGTCCCT
>NZ_CANSHK010000070.1:0-7136 GCF_947646745.1 uncultured Methylovirgula sp.
GCTGCCGGAGCCTTGGCGGGTGGCGCCGGCGCCGACGCTCCCGCCGCCAGCGACTTCAAGTCTTCGCCCTCTTCCGCGATCAGCGCGATGATTTCATTGACCGGCACGTCATGGGTGCCGGCCGGCACGAGGATTTTGCCAAGTCTGCCTTCATCAGCCGCCTCGACTTCCATCGTCGCCTTGTCGGTTTCGATCTCGGCGATCACGTCGCCGGGCTTGACCGCGTCACCCTCGGCCTTGAGCCAGCGGGTGAGATTGCCCTTTTCCATCGTCGGCGACAGCGCGGGCATGAGCACTTTGATCGACATGGGATGGCCTAGCGTTCCGATTCTGGCGCTTTGCGTCCCACCGCGTCATTGCGGGACGTATTAGCGACGAAGCAATCCAGAAACCGAGTGACTAACCCTGGATTGCTTCGCTTCGCTCGCAATGACGCGCCGAAACGCAAGCAGCCTCTAGCACCGATGGGACACAGAATCATATTTCGGAATCCCAACATCAGCGATAACAAACGGCCTTCGCCGCCGCGACAATTTCGGCGACATTAGGCAGAGCAAGCTTTTCGAGATTGGCGGCATAGGGCATCGGCACATCGCGGCCGCTGATGCGCAGCACCGGCGCATCGAGATAATCGAAGGCGCCTTCCATAATGCGCGCCGAAATCTCGGAGCCGACGCCGCTTTGCGGCCAGCCTTCCTCGATCGTCACGCAGCGCCCGGTCTTGCGCACCGAGGCGAGCACCGTCTCGCTATCAAGCGGGCGGATAGTGCGAAGATCGATGACTTCCGCCGCGATCCCCTCGCCGGCCAAAGCCTCGGCCGCCTGCAGCGTATAGGTCATGCCGATGCCGAACGAGACGAGCGTCACGTCTTTGCCGGGCCGCGCGATTTTGGCGACGCCGATCGGCACCACCACATCGTTGCCCTCGGGCACTTCGAAACTGTGGCCGTAAAGGATTTCGTTCTCGAGGAAGATCACCGGATTGGGATCGCGGATGGCGCTTTTGAGCAGGCCCTTGGCGTCCGCGGCGGTGTAAGGCATCACCACTTTCAGCCCCGGCACATGCGAATACCAGGCGGCATAATCCTGGCTATGCTGCGCGGCGACGCGCGCGGCAGCGCCGTTCGGGCCGCGGAAGACGATCGGGCATTCCATCTGGCCGCCCGACATGTAATGGGTCTTGGCGGCGGAATTGATGATCTGGTCGATCGCCTGCATGGCGAAATTGAAGGTCATGAATTCGACGATCGGCTTCAGGCCAGCCATGGCCGCGCCGATGCCGATGCCGGCGAAGGCATGCTCGGTGATCGGTGTATCGACGACGCGCTTGGCACCGAATTCTTCGAGCAGGCCCTGGGTGATTTTGTAAGCGCCCTGATATTCGGCGACTTCTTCGCCCATGACGAAGACAGCCGGGTCGCGGCGCATCTCTTCGGCCATGGCATCGCGCAGGGCTTCACGCACCGTCATTTTGACGGTTTTCACGTCGGCGGCCGGTTCGGTTTCCGGCGGTGCCGGCGATGCCGGCACGGCGGGCGGCGCGAAGGCGACGAATGCGGCGGGCGCGTCCGCCATCTGCGGCGCCGCAGCCGGTGTCGAGCTTGGCGCGGCGCCGTTGAATGTTTCGCCTTCGGCGACGATCACGGCGATCGGCGAATTGACCGCGACATTCTCGGTGCCTTCCGGCACGATGATCTTGGCGAGCGTGCCTTCATCGACCGCCTCGACCTCCATGGTCGCCTTATCGGTCTCGATCTCGGCGAGCACGTCGCCGGCACGGATGGGATCGCCTTCTTTTTTCAGCCATTTGGCGAGCTTGCCCTGCTCCATGGTCGGAGACAGGGCCGGCATGAGAATATCGACGGACATGGGTTACTTCCAAACGTCGGTGTAAAGCTCGGCGAGGTCAGGCTCGGGATCGCCGGTGGCGAAGTCGGCCGCTTCGGCGATCCGCGCACGCACTTCGGCATCGATGTCTTTCAGCTGAGCTTCGCTGATCTGATGCGCGTTGAGCAGGCGTTCGCGCACCTGCTCGATCGGATCGCTTTCCGTGCGCATTTTCTGCACTTCTTCCTTGGTCCGATATTTGGCCGGATCGGACATGGAATGGCCGCGATAGCGATAGGTCAGCATTTCGAGAATGATCGGGCCGTTGCCGGCGCGGCACCATTGCGCTGCCTGTGTGCCCGCCGCGGCGACGGCGCGCACGTCCATGCCGTCGACCTGCTCGCCCGGAATGTTGAAGGAAATGCCGCGCTTGGAAAAATCCGTCATCGCCGAGGCGCGCTTGACCGAGGTGCCCATGGCATAGCGGTTGTTTTCGATGACATAGACAACGGGGAGCTTCCAGAGCTCCGCCATGTTGAAACTCTCGTAGACCTGGCCCTGATTGGCTGCGCCATCGCCGAAATAGGTAAAGCTGACGCCGCCGGTGCCGTTGTAATGATTGGCGAAGGCAAGGCCTGTTCCGAGCGGCACCTGGGCGCCGACAATGCCGTGGCCGCCGTAAAAATGATGCTCCTTCGAAAACATGTGCATCGAGCCGCCCTTGCCCTTGGAAATGCCATCGCGGCGGCCGGTGAGTTCCGCCATCACCATCTTGGGCGGGATGCCGCAGGCAAGCATATGGGCATGGTCGCGATAGCCGGTGATCGTCTGGTCGCCCGGCTTGATCGCCCGGTTCATCCCGACGACGACAGCCTCCTGACCGATATAAAGATGGCAGAAGCCGCCGATCAGGCCCATGCCATACATCTGGCCGGCGCGTTCCTCGAAGCGGCGGATCAAGAGCATTTCGCGATAGGCCGCGAGCTCGTCGTCAAGGCTGAATGGGGCAAGGCCCGCATTGGGCAGACTGGGATGAATGAGGTCGGCCGAGCCCGTTGCGGCCGAGCCGTTGCCCTGGCTCCCGGATGTCGCTGCCATCGTCTCTCCTCTGGAAGCTCCGGCGAAGCAAAACCCGCGCCTGAACAGGCTGCGGGCCTCGTGCGTTCGCCGCCCTCTCTACTCTAACGACCGGTGCGAATCCACCGCACAACGGCGTTCATCGTGCAAAAGATCGTTGACTTGAAAGGGATGTCTGACTGGAAAGGGATCGCGGGAGCTAGGGCGCCGCGGCGGCGCGGCCGGCGGAATCCGGTTTGAGCAGCACGATCAAATCATCCTTATCGACGCGGCCGAGACGCGCACGGGTTTCCTCGTCAAGAATGTCCCGGTCGATCGTCGTGCCGCTCAGCAAGGCAATGCGTCGCGCCCAAGCCTGGCGCGCTTTCTCCTTAGCATCAACCTGGGCCTGCAAGTTCTTGATCTGGCGCTCATAATCTTCGTTGGCGCGAAGCCCGCGGTCATCGTTGACCGCATGCCATAGAAAATAACTGCCCGCGGCGCCGGACAGGCAATAGAGCACGAAAGGAAAGAGAATAGCGCGCAGGCGCCTGCGAATGACCATCTTTTGAGCCTCGCCGATCAAAGTTAGCAGTCGATTAAGCCGATATTGCCAAGCGTACGCCAAAACTGTCGCGCTGATGGTAACCAAGTCTTTAGCGCTGGGGCGCAAGATCGACGAGGGGCAGACTGAGGCACTCGTGGCACATCGCGCCGGACGCTTATCGAAGTGCAAAACGGCGCCGGCCGTCGCGCCCAGCGATGCCCAATCATTGCAGCAATTGCAAAAAGACGTCCTCGAAGCCGTGGCAACCGGCTGCGCCTTGCCCGATGTCGTCGATCTCGTGTGCATCCGCGCCGAAGCCATGTCGCCCGGCGTGATCTGCTCGGTCCTGCGCGCCGACCTCGAGGCCAATTGCCTTTATCCCTTGGCCGGTCCGAGCCTGCCCGCAGCGATCCGCGAAGCCACGAGCTGCGTGCCGATCGCTCCGGGCGTCGGATCCTGCGGCACGGCCGCCTTTCGCGGCGAAGCGGTCGAGGTAACGAATATCGCGACCGATCCGCTATGGGCGGCGTTCAAGGACCGATTTTGGCCGCACGGCGTGCGCGCCTGCTGGTCGACGCCGATCAAGGGCCGCAGCGAGCAAGTCCTCGGCACGTTCGCGTTCTATTACGGCGAGCCGCGCGGGCCCGACGCGCTCGACCGCAGGATCGTCGAGGCTTGCGTGCATCTCTGCGCCATCGCCATCGATCACGACAATGCCCAGTCGCGCATCCTGCGGCTTGCCTATCGTGACCAGCAAACGAATCTGCCGAACCGCACCGCCTTTCAACAATATGCCTCCGCGCTGATCGAGCAGATCGGCGCCACCGGCCAGACGCTTGCGGTTCACTATATCGATCTCGACGACTTCAAGGGCGTCAACGATACGCTCGGCCACGTCGTCGGGGATCAGCTTTTGAGCGCCGTTGCCCAGCGTCTGCGCACCGTTTGCCAAGGCAATGAATATATCGCCCGGCTTGGCGGCGACGAATTCGCCGTCCTGCAATTTCCGGTCGCAACGCCGGATGAAATCGATCATCTGGCGCGAAAGCTCTTGTCCTGTTTCGAACCGCTGTTTGATATCGACGAGCGCACGATCAGCATCGCGGCGAGCATCGGGATTGCCTGGGCGCAGACCGACAGCAACAATTTCACCGATCTTCTGCGCCGTGCCGATGTTGCGCTCTACCGCGCCAAGAGTACCGGGCGGGCGACCTATTGTCTGTTCAACGAAGACATGGGCAAGCGGCTCGCGGCGCGGCGCGAAATCGAGAAAGACTTGCGTGCGGCGATCCGCAAAGGGCTGATCGCCCCGCATTTCCAGCCGATCGTCGATCTGATGACCGGCAAAACCGTCGGTTTCGAGGCTTTGGCGCGATGGATTGCGCCGGCGCGCGGCTTCGTTCCGCCGAGCCTGTTCGTTCCGATCGCCGAGGAAATTGGCGTCATCGGCCCGCTCGGCAATCTGATCTTGCGCCAAGCCTGTCAGGCCGCTGCGAGCTGGCCAAGCGACATCAAGGTCGCCGTCAATCTTTCATCGCTGCAATTGAGCCGCCAGGACTTCGTCGAGGACATCGAGCGCGCGCTCGCCGAAAGCGGCCTCGCACCGGAGCGCCTCGAACTCGAAATCACCGAAACCGTTCCGTTGATCGAAAACGCCGCGATGCGCGAAATGCTGTGCGACCTCAAGAGCCGCGGCATCGGCATTGCGCTCGACGATTTCGGCACCGGCTATTCGTCGCTTTCCTATCTGCGCTCGTTCCCCTTCGACCGGCTGAAGATCGACCTTTCCTTCGTGCGCGAAATCCAGGAGCACGAACAGACCATGGCGATCATCCGTGCCGTGCTCGATCTCGCCCGCAGCCTCAACGTCCGGACTACGGCCGAGGGCATCGAGAGCGAACGCCAGCGCGTCTGGCTGCAGGCGCAGGGCTGCACGGAAGGCCAAGGCTATCTCTTCGACCGGCCGATGCCAGCCTCCAAGGTCGTTGAATATCTCATCAACGAGGACGCGCTCTTCGGCGCCGGCACGCACGCCTTGCGGAGCGCCTGAACGCCTCAGAGCGGGATATGAAAACGCGCCAGCGGCTTTTCGCAAAAAATCCCGCTCTAAACGATGAGAATCGATCACGTTTATGATTTCGGATCGATGCGATCCGAAATCATCGTAATCTAGTCCGCCCAGGCCTTCAGCGCCGCGCGGCCGGCATAGCGCGCCTGGGCGCCAAGTTCTTCCTCGATCCGGATCAATTGATTGTATTTTGCGAGCCGATCGGAGCGGGCGAGCGAGCCGGTCTTGATCTGCCCGCAATTGGTGGCGACGGCAAGATCGGCGATGGTTGCATCTTCGGTCTCACCGGATCGATGCGACATCACCGCCGTATAGCCCGCGCGCTGCGCCATATCGACGGCGGCGAGCGTTTCGGTCAGCGTGCCGATCTGATTGACCTTGATGAGGATCGAATTGCCGATGCCCTGGGCAATGCCTTTGCCCAGCCGCTCGACATTGGTGACGAAAATATCGTCGCCGACGAGCTGCACTTTCTTGCCGATGAGATCGGTGAGGATTTTCCAGCCCTCCCAATCTTCTTCCGACATGCCGTCTTCGATCGTTGCAATCGGATAATTGGCGGCCAGCTTAGCGAGATAGTGCGCCTGCTGCTCGCCGGTCAGCGTCTTACCCTCGCCTTGCAAATGGTAAGCACCGTCGCGGAAGAATTCCGTCGCCGCGCAATCAAGGCCAAGCGCAATGTCCTGGCCCGGCTTGAACCCGGCGCCCTCGATCCCCTTCAGGCAGAAATCGAGCGCCGCCTCGGCCGACGGCAGATTGGGCGCGAAGCCGCCTTCGTCGCCGACATTGGTATTGAGGCCGGCTTTTTTCAGCGCGCTTTTCAGAACCTGGAAGACTTCCGCGCCCCAGCGCACCGCCTCCTTCACCGACGGCGCGGCATAGGGCAGGATCATGAACTCCTGAAAATCGATCGGATTGTCGGCGTGGACGCCGCCGTTCAGGATGTTCATCATCGGCACCGGCAGGACGCGGGCCGGCGTGCCGCCGACATAGCGGAAAAGCGGCAGGCCGCTGACATCGGCCGCCGCCTTGGCGACCGCCAGCGACACGCCGAGGATGGCATTGGCGCCGAGGCGCGATTTGTTCGGCGTGCCGTCGAGCGCGATCATCGCCTCGTCGATCGCAACCTGATCCTCGGCATCCATGCCGGCCAGCGCATCATAGATGTCGCGATTGACCGATTCGACCGCCTTCAACACGCCCTTGCCGCCGAAGCGCTTCTTATCGCCGTCGCGCAATTCGACCGCCTCATGCGTGCCGGTCGACGCGCCGGAGGGGACGGCGGCGCGGCCGAAGGAGCCGTCCTCCAGCGTCACATCGACTTCGACCGTAGGGTTGCCGCGGCTGTCCAAAACCTCGCGGCCAGCAATGTCGACGATGGCGGTCATAGAGCGTCCTTTCGGCGGGTTTCCTCGTTTCGCGGCGGGTTCTACGACGAACATGCCGCCGAAAAAAGGGGGCACGCGACCGCGCCCGTCGGCATGGCGGCCCGCCCGATCGGCTCGCGGGCCGACAAGAAATCGCGCCACATCATGACGTTAGAGCCCGTTCTGATCGAAAACGCCCCGCGGCTTTCTCGGCGCATGGTCGCGTGGGGACGATATGACGCTCTTGCGCCGCGATTTAGACGGGCGGCGG
>NZ_CANSHK010000071.1:0-6917 GCF_947646745.1 uncultured Methylovirgula sp.
CGCGCTTCAGCCCGCCAGACGTATAACCAAGATGGTCCGTGGCGTGGGATCCGCTCCCGGCATCCACTTGTTTTGAACTTTGAACCGACATTTTGTCCTCCCACGAGCAGATTGCTCCAGGTCGCGGCGGCTCGGCTCGCGGTCTCGCGTCAAATGCTTTGCGGGCATTTGCGCATGAGCTCGTGGCGCGAAGAAAGCTTGCTTGACGCAGCCGCAAGGCGGAAGGCAGCCGCCTTCGGTGCCCATCGAGCCATCAAACCACAGCGGTTCGCTGCTACAGCCGCACAATCCTGGATAGCAAATGCGACATTTCCTCTCTCGATTTTCGTTATTTTAAAGAATTACATTTTCTTATAGAGAAAACGTGCCGGAGCTTTTTAGCTTTGTCAAGGCTGATTTAAAGGCGGCTCAAGGCCGGCTTTTGGAGGCGAGCGCCGCAAATTCGCGACAAGCGCACAGGATTCGACGCAGAACGTCGCGCAACGGAGCCGCGAAAGTCGCGTCGAATTCCGGCGGCCAATTACGTTCGGTCACAGGTTCTATGGGCTCGCGCAAATAGGCACGACATGCAATCTCCATTTGCATGGCATGCACACCTTTTGAGGGCGCGGCATGGTGGCGTGTGATCCAGCCACCTTTGAAGCGGCCATCTAAAATGTGAGAGCGTCCGCTCTCGGCACAAAGATCGACGACGCGGCGGGAAAGGCCGCCCGCGCAGCTCCGCCCACCATTTGTGCCGATATTGAGCTCCGGCAAAACGCCTTTGAACAAGCGCGGCACGAACGATCGTATTGAATGACAGTCGTAGAGGATGACAACCGGATACAGCGCGCGAAGCCGGCTTAGTTCGTTTGCGATCGCGAAATGATAGGGAGCGAAATATTTTTCCCGCCGCGCAGAAATGTCAACGCTATTCGGCGCGCCGTTTTCTTTGTAGAGATAATCACCGTCAAAGGTTGTCGTAGGGCAAAGCTCAGTCGTCGCTTGTCCCGGATAAAGCGACGTTCCAGATGGATCGCGATTGACGTCGATCACGCTGCGCGAAACCGACGTACGGACAATGGTTGCGTCGAATTCCGAAGCCGCGAAGTCGTAGAGTTGATGAACCCACCAATCTGTGTCGCACCGCGCAAGCCATGGCGAGATGAAATTATTCTCGTATTCGGCCGGTATTTCCGTTCCCGTATGCGGCAAGCTGAGAATCAGCGGAACGTCGCCGCGTCTGACGCTGAGCCAATCGGTCATGACGCGCTCACTGCCTATGGTAAGTGACCCAGCGCAGCCGTGCGATGCGATAGGCGTCGAGCACCGAGATTGCATATATAAACAGGCCGCCAGCGAGCCTGCCGAGAAAGCTTTGCTGCGGCGTCGTCAGATGCCAGGTAATCCAACCAAGCGCGACCATGAAGAGCTGCATGACGAAACCACGTTGCGGCACCCCGGCCAGAACGTGTCCCGCTCCGGGCAGCAAAATCGCCGCCAGCAAAATCCAATAAGGGTGAAGCGGCGGTGGTGGCAGCGTCCGGTTCATAGCGTCCCTTGCGATTGCGCCTGAATCGGGCTCGGCGTCGGAGCGACCGACCGATAGATCGCGCATAACGAATTGACGAGATGACGTGCGGCCTCCGCACCGAGTTGAGAGCCGCCGAACTTGGTATGGCGAAGCACCGAATATTCCGCCCGCTCGGCTTGCGCCGCCTGATAAATGAGCCGCACGCCTCCCGGCCCGATCAGAAGCTCCTTGCACTTTGGGTCATGCAGGAGATCGTATAAGCGATCGAGAATTAATAGCGACGGCGCATTTTCCGGATCGCTGCACCGGATGAGCACATCTTTCGGCCAGCCATCCGGCACATCCATCTCCGTATCGAGATCGAATACCGGCGAATAAAACTCCGTTCCCCGTGGCCTCAGGAGAACGCCGAGAACGCTCGAATAACCAACCGGAGCGCTCAAGTACAGTTTGAGCCAGAGCGAAGGAAGTTTGCGGACCGACATGTCGTCGACGATTGGCTCGATCTTGATAGCGAAGCCTTCGTAGGTTGCGTTTAGGACGGGGAAATGCGCTCCGTTTTCCTTGACCTGCGCTTTATCGAACATGGCAAGGCACCCGTCGAAGAAATTCGCCCGGCTTCTGCGCAGCCGGCCTTGATCGCGGCGGTAGATGGCGACGAGACAGACGAGCGCGAGACTGACGATTAACAAAACATCATAACGCACGATCGCTCTCCGAAAGGAGCGCCGGTCACGGATACCGCGACCGGCGCCAGGTGGGGAGGTCCGCCTTTATGCATCCTCCCAGGTCAATAGCCCGCTGGCCTCGGCCAAGGCATCGTGAATTGATCGCCGCGCTTGACGTAGCGATAGCGATAGAACGCGAACCAGCATGACGCCACGATGTAAAACGCCATCATCGCGAGCAATTGCCTTCCATACCCCAAATAGACAGCGAAGAAGGTCACGCTGCAGATCGTGAAGAGGACGATCGACGGAAACGGGTGAAACGGATGTTCGAACCCACGCTGAATGGAGCCTAAAGGCCACATCCGCCGAAACTTCATCATATTGATCGGCATAAACGTATAGTTCAGCAGGCCCGACAGGATCGAGAAGGTGATGACCTGCGCAAGCGGGATGAACAGCGCAAAGACCGCAGCCACCGGCATGAGGAAGACGATCGACCGGAACGGTGTGCGGTATTGCGGATGGACCGCCCCGAACCAAATCGGCAGATAGCGGTCGCGACCCATCGAGAACCACGCCCTTGCTGCATCGTTGATGCATCCGTTGGCGGAAGCGATCGCCGAGAACAACGTGCCGACAAACAATATGACGGTCAGCACCGGGCTGCCGGTGACATGCGCGGCGTCATAAAGGGGCGCCAGTTCGTTATCCCAACCAAGATATTCCCACGGCAGCAGGCCGCAGCAGACGTACCAAGTGAGCGCTGCAGCGATGAGCAAAGTGATGATGCCCAGCATCGTGCCCATCGGCAGTGCGCGTCCGGGAGATCTGACCTCCTCGGCCGCTTGGCACGTCCCCTCGATTCCGAGGTAATACCAGATGCCGAAATGAAGCGATGCCAGAACACCGATCCACCCGTAGGGCAAGCCGGTAAGCAATTCCTTGTGAAGCAGGACGGCGCCCGGATTCCACGGCTGCGTCCCGACCACGAGAATAAGGATCGAAGCGAAGGCTGCGGCGGTTATCACAAGGTTTACCGTCAGCGTCGCCAGAACCCCGCGGTAGTTCATGCAGGCGAGAAGAACGAGTGCGACAACCGTGAAGGGTTGCCATGGGATATTGTAGCCGAGGTTGCCCGCCCCGATCTGGATCAATTGGCCGGCGACTTGAACGTCACCTGCCTCAAGCATTGTATAAGCGAGGACGAGATAAAGCCCGACATTGAAAGCCATAAGCGGGCCAATCATATGTTTGGCTTGGGTATATTGACCCCCTGCTGCAGCGACCGTCGAGGTGATTTCGGAATCGATCATCGCAACGCAGGTGTAAAGCAGGCCAATCACCCAACATGCGATCAATGCGCCGATTGCACCGCCCTTGCCGACAGCATAGTTCCATCCCATGAACTCGCCGACGAGAACAATACCGACACCCAGCGCCCAAATATGCGCGGGGCCCAACACCTTTAATAGCTGGAGCTGTTTAGGTTGCTCGGCTTGCATCTGAAGAGACATCGCTCACCTCCCCCCAGCGGCGTGGTTATCGCCGAACAGATCATCTACGCCCTCGCGCGAACTGATGAGCGTGTCTTCGCTATATTTCAGATTGGTTTTCACGAAATTCCAAAGAATCCATCCGAACACTGCCGCGGATACGATCCACGTGGCCCATACTATGGCGTCGAGCATTCTCTCCTCCGGTCGTTCTCTTTTTATCGCACGTTCAATCGAACTTTTCGGCGATGACTTCCCGATATTCCTTTTCCGACATCTTCAGCATGAAAATGAAATAGCCAATCACGACGATCGCAGTGATTGCGACGCCGCCGACATCGATATCGTATTGGAATGGCTGCGTAATGATGTCCGCGGCTTGCTCTTTCGAGTAACCGAGCTTCTTCCATTGCTGCTGCATCGTCGGATTCTGACCGAGCTTCTCCCAGGTAAGCCCGTTCCACTTTTTCGTGCCATCCGCTTGCGTCTGGTAACTCACGCCCGGGGGCAGTTTTTCGACCCGCGACGGGACGGCGATCTTCAGCCAGATCGGCAGGAAGAGGGCGCCGAACACAAGCGCAAGCAAGGAGGCGACGTCAAACAATTGACTTGCAACGCCCTGCTTCGGAGGAACGTATTTCTTAACCATGACCCTTCCTCCAATTCTTCTTACCGGCCCGCATCCAGATGGCGGATATCGACTGAATAGATGTGATACTTATCGTGCGAGTAATGGCGGATCATCGCCGTGATGGACGTGCTGTTAAACAAGACGAGCAGGAAAGCAGCGATCCAACAGACGATTTCGGCAGTTCTGTTGTTGATGTAGGAATGGACGCCCAACAGAACGAAGAAAATCACGAACCAAAGCGCGAGGACAAAGCCAATCGCCGTTAAGCGATCGCGCGAGAACATCGATTCAATCCGGCTTAGCAATCTCTGATTATCGGCTGCCGCCGCTGCTGCCCTTTCGTGGCCTGATGCTGCTTCCAGTGACATGTCCAACCTCCTCCCTTGACGAATGCGCGCGAGTCGTCGCGAACTGCCTTCAAAGCCTGCGTCGCTGCAATTTTGATGTGGAAGGCTCGCTTGGGTCGGGCCTCAATGGTGCCCGCGACGCGGACCCATCGTGATCAAGCGATCCGGAGATAAACGCCGTTTGGCGCTATGATCTCGTAACCCTTTGGAACGTAACAGGCATTTCCTCTCCTTCGTATTTATACGGCATATATTTTCATACGCCATTTTATATATAGGAATTTTATTTTCCTATTAAGAAACTACCGCGGAATTGTTTGTTATGTCAAGGCAGATTGTGCTGACATGACTCATTTTCAGAAGCTTTGCCGCGTAAACGCCGGACGACTCGAAACGATGTTGTCAGGTGTGAAAAAGCCTACCGCCGAAACTGCGGGACGTTCGCGTTTGCCGATGGCGCAGTTCAATCTGAGTCAGAGCTGAATGCGTTGCCGCGCGTCCCGGTTCAGCGTGGGATGACTTTCTGTCAGGCAGTTCGGTTTTCGTCCGAACATTGTCGCGAAGCTCGACCGCACAGATCCCGAGTGGTTGAGCCGCCGCTCAGCCCAGGAAGATGCCTACCGCCAAAAAATTGGAAAGTGGAAAGCCGCGGCAAAGATCAGCAAACCTGCGGGACTGTCCGTCGCCTCGCCTGACTTCCCGTCAAGTTAATCGGCCGTCGCGCATTCATAACGCCAGCGGGGCCCGTGGGCCCCGCTGTAGATTGCGATTTTGCTTGAAACTCTTTGAGCGCGCCCGCGCTCGCCGGTTGTTCAGCAATCCATGGAATTATCGCGCTCCCAATCACTCAGGTGACGGGTATATTCTTGCCATTCTTGATGCTTCAACTTGGCGTAGGAGTCGACGAACGCGTCGCCCAACCCTTCCCGGATAACCTTCGAGCTTTCGAAGAGGCGCAGCGCGTCGAGAAGATTTTGCGGCAGCTTCTTGGCGCCGTTCACCTTGTGCGGCTCCGCATACATATCGAAGTCCGAACGCTCGCCGGGATGACGGTTGGATTTCAACCCATCGAGCCCCGCGACAAGAATGGCGGACTGCAAAAGATAGGGATTGGCAGCACCGTCAGCGAGGCGGAACTCGAACCGCCCGCTATCGGGAATGCGGATCATGTGCGTGCGGTTGTTACCGGTATAGGTGATCGAGCTTGGCGACCAGGTCGCACCCGACAATGTCCGCGGCGCGCTGAGCCGCTTGTAGGAGTTCACCGCGGGATTGGTCAGCGCGCATAGCGCATCTGCATGTTCCATGAGGCCGCCGAGGAAGCGATAGCCAAGCTCAGAGACGCCGAGTTCGCCTTTGTGATCCTCGAACGCATTCTCTTCGCCCCGCCAAAGCGAGACATGCGAATGACAGCCCGAGCCGGTAAGGTTCAGGAAGGGCTTCGGCATGAAGGTCGCCCGCAGGCCATGCTTTTCAGCCAGTGACTTGACCATATATTTGAAGAAGGAATGGCGATCGGCGGTCTTGAGCGCCTCGTCATAATCCCAGTTCATTTCGAACTGGCCGTTGGCGTCTTCGTGGTCGCTTTGATAGGGATTCCAGCCCAATTGCTCCATCGCGGCGGAAATTTCCGCGATGACATCGTAGCGGCGCATGAGCGCCTGCTGATCGTAGCAGGACTTCGACTGCTTATCCGACGCGTCCGAAATGGCCCCGCCGTCTGGCGTCAGCAGAAAGAACTCGCATTCAACACCGGCGCGCATCTCATAGCCAAGATCCTTTGTCTCGGCGATGAGCCGCTTCAGCGTATTGCGCGGGCCCTGGTCGACCGGCTTGCCTTCCATGTAGAGATCGGCGGCGAGCCACGCGACCTCGGGCTTCCAAGGCAGTTGGATCAGACTGTCCGCGTCCGGAACCGCAAACAGATCGGGCATGGCCGGTGTCATATCGAGCCAGGTCGCAAAACCGGCGAAGCCCGCACCCTCTTTGGCCATCTTGTCGATCGCCCGGGCGGGCACGAGCTTGGCGCGCTGGTTGCCGAAAAGATCCGTGTAGGAGACAAGAAAATTCTTAATCCCACGCTCCTTGGCAATGTCAGAAAGCTTTGTTGACATAGCAGCAGTTTCCTCCAGATTTTTGTTTGTCATTCCGTGTTCAAGTCTCGTGTCGTGCATCACCGGTTCTCCACGCCCGGGATCCAGTTTGTGCCTGCGAGGGGGACGCCGGCCATGGCGGCGGCCTCGACGGTCAGGGCCACCAAAT
>NZ_CANSHK010000072.1:0-6665 GCF_947646745.1 uncultured Methylovirgula sp.
ATGACCTCGGCGGCGGCACATTCGACGTGTCGATCCTCGAGATCGGCGACGGCGTATTCGAAGTGAAGTCGACCAACGGCGACACGTTCCTCGGCGGTGAAGACTTCGACAATCGCATCGTCGATTACTTGAACGACGAGTTCAAAAAAGAATCCGGTATCGATCTCAAAAAGGACAAGCTCGCGCTGCAGCGCCTGAAGGAAGCGGCGGAAAAGGCGAAGGTCGAACTCTCCTCGGCGACGCAGACCGAGATCAACCTGCCTTACATCACCGCCGATGCCTCGGGTCCGAAACATCTGACCTTGAAGCTCACGCGCGCAAAACTCGAAGCCCTCGTGGACGATCTCATCCAGCGCACCGTCGAGCCGTGCCGCAAGGCGTTGAAGGATGCCGGCCTCACCGCGGGCGAAATCAACGAAGTCGTCCTCGTCGGCGGCATGACCCGCATGCCCAAAGTCCAGGAAGTGGTCAAAAACTTCTTCGGCAAGGAGCCGCACAAGGGCGTCAATCCGGACGAAGTCGTGGCGATCGGCGCCGCCATTCAGGCCGGCGTCCTGCAGGGCGACGTCAAGGACGTGCTTTTGCTCGACGTGACCCCGCTGTCGCTCGGCATCGAAACCCTGGGCGGCGTGTTCACCCGATTGATCGACCGCAACACGACGATCCCGACCAAGAAGAGCCAGGTGTTCTCGACCGCGGAAGACAATCAGACGGCGGTGACGATCCGCGTCTTCCAGGGCGAGCGCGAGATGGCGGCCGACAATAAGCTGCTCGGCCAGTTCGACCTCGTCGGCATCCCGCCGGCGCCGCGCGGCGTGCCGCAGGTTGAAGTCACGTTCGACATCGACGCCAACGGCATCGTCAATGTGACGGCGAAGGATAAAGCGACCGGCAAGGAGCAGCAGATCCGCATCCAGGCGTCGGGCGGCCTCAGCGAGTCTGATATCGACAAGATGGTGAAGGATGCCGAGTTGCATGCGGCCGAAGACAAGGTGCGGCGCGAGTTGGTCGATGCCAAGAACCACGGCGAGGCGATGATCCATACGGCGGAGAAGTCGCTCACCGAATATGGCGACAAGGTTTCGCAGGCTGACAAGAGCGCGGTGGAATCGGCCGTTGCGGCGCTGAAGACGGCGCTCGAAGGCGACGATCTCGCCGGCATCAAGGCGCGGACCGAAGAGCTCGTCCAGGCGTCGATGAAGCTCGGCGAAGCCATGTACAAGGCGCAGAGCGAGGCGGGTGCCGCAGGCGCCGGTGCCGGCTCCGAAGGCGGCGCCCAGGACGATGTCATCGATGCCGATTTCAAGGAAGTCGGCGACGACAAGAAATCGGCCTGATCGCCGTGCGGCAGACAAGACATTGCGAAAGGCCGGGCGGCGACGCCTGGCCTTTTTGCGTCCGCGCGGCGGTTGGCAAGAGGAAACGCGCCGCTTATCTGTGACTCGGGATCAGTCAAGGGATCGCGTAGGCGCGGGATTTGAACCGAATCACTTAGGATTCGAAGCGTAAAACGCCGCGGGGGCGGCGCAGGGACCGATACGCAATGGGCAAGACGTGCTATTATGAAACCCTCGGCGTGACGCGGACATGCAGCGATGGGGAATTGAAGTCGGCCTTCCGCAAGGCCGCGATGCAATTCCATCCCGATCGCAATCCCGGCGACCACACCTGCGAGATCAAGTTCAAAGAGGTCAACGAGGCCTATCAATGCCTCTCCGATCCGCAGAAGCGTGCCGCCTATGATCGCTTCGGCCATAGCGCCTTCGAGCCGGGCAATGGCTTTGCCAACGGTGCCGCCGATGGCTTCGGCGCCTCAATGGCGGATATTTTCGACGATCTCTTCGGCGATGTGATGGGCCGGCGCGCCGGCGGCCGCGGCAACGGCGCCACCCGTGGTTCGGATCTGCGCTACAATCTCGAAATCACGCTTGAAGAAGCGTTCGCCGGCAAGACGGCCAATCTGACCCTGCCGACTTCGGTCGCCTGCACGGCCTGCACAGGCTCGGGCGCGAAGCCAGGGGCGAAGCCCCGCGCCTGCTCGACCTGCGGCGGCTATGGCCGCGTCCGGGCGCAGCAGGGCTTCTTCTCGATCGAGCGCACTTGTCCGCATTGCCACGGCCAGGGCGAAGTGATCGACAACCCCTGCACGACCTGCTCGGGCACGGGCCGGGTGACGCGCGAACGCAGTTTGGCCGTCAATGTGCCGGCCGGCGTCGAAGACGGCACCCGTATTCGCCTCGCCGGCGAAGGCGAGGCGGGGCTGCGCGGCGGGCCGCCCGGCGATCTTTACATTTTCGTCGCGACCAAGCCGCATCCGTTTTATCAGCGCGATGGCGCGGATTTGTTCTGCCGCGTGCCGATCTCCATGGTTCAGGCGGCGCTTGGCGGCGAGATCGCCGTGCGCACGATCGATGGCGGCGAGACCATGGTGAAAGTGCCCGAAGGCACGCAGTCCGGCAAACAATTCAAAGTCCGCAACAAGGGCATGCCGGTGCTGCGCTCGCGCGATGTCGGCGATCTCTACATTCAGGTCAATGTCGAAACGCCGCAGAATCTCACCAAGCGGCAGCGCGAACTTATGACGGAATTCGAATCCTTGTCGTCGAACAATACGCATCCGGAATCCTCGGGCTTTTTTGCCAAGATGAAGGACTTTTTCGAGAATCTCGGCAACTAGCGCCGCCGCGCTTGACGGCGGCCGCGAGGTCGGCAACTTTGCCGCGCCCAACCTGTTCCGAGGCCATCGTGAGCCTACCGCCCCCCACGCCGCAAAGCCGCTTTGCCGACGCCGCACAATTCCTTCGCACCTGGGCGGCCAACCCGCTCCTGCTTGGTGCCGTGACGCCCTCTGGGCCGGCGCTTGCCGCGGCTATGGCAGCGGAGATCGACCCGGCACAGCCCGGGCCGGTCATCGAACTTGGCCCCGGCACCGGCGTAATGACCGAGGCGCTGCTCGAGCGTGGCATTGCGCCGGAGCGGCTCTTCCTCATCGAATATGAGCCGGGCTTCTGCGATCTGCTGCGCGCCCGCTTCCCCGGCGTGACGGTCTTGCAGGGCGATGCTTATGCCTTGCGCGCAACTTTGGGCGCGCGGCTGAGGCAGGCACCCATCGCCGTCGTCTCCAGCCTGCCGCTCATCACGCGTCCGGAAGCGCAGCGTGCGGCCTTGGTTGCCGAGGCTTTCGATCTGATGGTGCCGAACGGCCCCTTCGTGCAATTCTCCTACAGCCTGTTTTCGCCGGTGCCATTGAAATTGGCCCCCCCGCATCGCCTGACGACATCGCCCTGGATTTGGCGCAATGTACCGCCGGCGCGCGTTTGGATCTATCGGACGGGCGTCTCCGCATGAGCGCGATCAAACCATCCGACCGGCTGATCCTTGCGCTCGATCTTCCGGACGTGGCGCAGGCCCGGGCGCTCGTCACGACCCTCGGCGATAGCGTCTCTTTCTACAAGGTCGGCATGGAGCTGGCCTATAGCGGCGACGGCTTCGCATTCGCCGATGAGCTTGCCGCGCGCGGCAAGAAGATCTTCCTTGATCTCAAGCTGCACGACATTCCGAACACGGTGAAGCGGGCCACCGCGCAGCTCGCGCGCCGGGGCGCCACCTTTCTGACGATCCATGCCTTTCCGCAGACCATGGCGGCGGCGAAGGAGGGCGCGGCCGGCAGCGGGCTCAAACTGCTCGCGGTCACCGTGCTGACCTCCTACGACGACGATGATCTGACCGCCGCCGGTTACCGCTTTCCCGTGCGCGATCTTGTGCCGCATCGCGCGCAGCAGGCCAAGGCGCTCGGCATCGACGGGCTCGTCGCCGCAGCCTCGGAGGCGGCAGAGCTCCGGCGCAGCATCGGAGAGGAGATGATCCTGGTGACGCCAGGCATTCGCCCCGCCGGCGGCCAAGCAGGAGATCAGAAGCGGATCGCGACGCCAGCGGCGGCAATCGCAGCGGGGGCGGATTATCTGGTTGTCGGCCGGCCGATCACGGAAGCGGCCGATCCGCGCGCCGCAGCCGAGGCGATCCAGCACGAAATCGCCACGGCGCGGGGATAATGGTGATGCGCGAAAAGACGCAACGCAAACGCAACTTGGACGCAACGCCGCAACACGTGACCGAGGGGCAAGCGCAAGCGAACGTACCTCCGGTTCGCCTGCCGGCGCGCTGCCGGAACGCTCCCCTGGTCAAGATGGACCATAGTCTGGCTCTGTGACCCGCCCGTGACAGGCGCCGCCGCCTTTTCATTGCCGCGGTCGCGCCTTATAGACCGGCGGGTGAATCCGGGAGGATTTTATGAGCGAGATGCGGCTCATCGTGGCCGGTGCGGCGGGCCGCATGGGTTGCAGCGTCATCGAATTGATCGCCAAGACGCAAGGCGTCACCCTTGCCGCGGCTTTGGAGCGGCCGGGAAGCGCGGCGCTCGGCCAGGATGCCGGCATTTATGCCGGCTGCGGCCATCTCGGCGTTGAGATTTCGAGTGATCCGCTCACCGCCGCACTTGCGGCGGACGGCATCATCGATTTTTCCTCACCGCATGCGAGCATCGAACTCGCAGCCCTGGCGGCGCAGGCGCGCATGGTCCATGTGATCGGCACGACCGGCCTTTCCGCCGATGATCGCGACAAGATCGAGGCCGCGAGCCATCACGCCACCATCGTCCAGTCCGGCAATATGAGCCTTGGCGTCAATTTGCTTGCCGGCCTCGTCGAGAAGGTTGCGCTGGCGCTGGGGCCGGAGTTCGACATCGAGATCGTCGAAATGCATCATCGCATGAAAGTCGATGCGCCGTCCGGCACGGCGCTGCTGCTCGGCGAGGCGGCGGCGCGCGGGCGTGGCATCGTGCTCGCCGAACAGTCCGTCAAAAGCCGCGATGGGCATACCGGAGCGCGAAGCGAGGGAGCGATCGGCTTTGCCGCCTTGCGCGGCGGAACGGTCGTCGGCGACCATTCGGTGATTTTCGCCGGCCCCGGCGAGCGGCTCGAACTCACGCATAAGGCCGAGGATCGAACCATCTTCGCCCGCGGCGCGTTGCGCGCGGCGCTCTGGGCGCGCGGCCGCAAACCCGGGCTCTATACGATGGCCGATGTGCTCGGCCTGAAATAGGAATTTTCCATGCAACGGCTTCTCGTTCTCGTGCGGCACGGCCAGAGCGAATGGAATCTCAAAAATCTTTTCACCGGCTGGAAGGACCCCGATCTGACGCCGCTCGGCATTGCCGAAGCACGCGGCGCCGGCCGCGCGCTGAAGGCGGCGGATCTCGGCTTCGATCAGGCCTTCACCTCCGAACTCGGCCGCGCCCAAAAGACCCTCACGCTGATCCTCGACGAACTCGGGGCCGCCGACCTGCCGACGCTTCGCGATCTCGCGTTGAACGAGCGCGACTATGGCGATCTCTCCGGCCTCAACAAGGATGAAGCGCGGGCCCGCTGGGGCGAAGAACAGGTTCGTCTGTGGCGGCGCTCCTATGACGTGCCGCCGCCCGGCGGCGAAAGCCTGAAGGATACGATCGCCCGTGTCCTGCCTTACTACTGCCAGGTGATCCTGCCGCGCGTGCTGCGGGGCGAGCGCACGCTCGTCGTCGCCCACGGCAACTCACTTCGCGCTTTGGTGATGGTGCTTGACCGGCTGAGCCGCGAGACCGTCCTCGATGCCGAGATCGCCACCGGCGCGGCGCTCGTCTATGAACTCAAAGCCGATTCGACCGTGGCCTCGAAGGCGATTTTGCTGCCGCAGATCGACTAGCCTGTGATAGAAACGGCCATGCTGAGATTCACCGATCGGCATGAATGGCTCAGGCTCGATGGCGAGGTCGCAGTCGTCGGCATCACCCGCCGCGCAGCGCAAGAAGCCGGCCGCTTTATCTCCGCCGAATTGCCGAAGCTCGGCACCCTTTTGAAAAAAGGCGATCGCGCCGCGCTGCTCACTTCGGCGCTGACGGCGCTCGACTCCCGCGCCCCGGCCGACGGTGAAGTCATCGAAGTCAACACGGATGTCATCGCGGATCCGTCGCGGATCAACGCCGACCCGCGCGGCGAAGGCTGGCTCTATCGCCTGCGCGTCGATGACGCGCGGTCGCTCGAGGGCCTGATGGACGAGCAGGCCTATCGGCAATTCGTCGCCGCATGACCCCCGGCTGCGCGCCATGACGCTCCTGGCGGGCGGGCGAGAGACATTCGCTGACGGGCTGATCTATGCGCCCGGCTATCTTGACCGCGCGGCGCAGGAAACCTTGCTTCGCGAGATCGAGGCCGTGATTGCGCAGGCGCCTTTGTTCCGCCCGCAGATGCCGAAGACCGGCAAGCCGTTCTCGGTCGAAATGACGAATTGCGGCGCGCTCGGCTGGGTCTCGGATCGTGCCGGCTATCGTTATCAGGCGGCGCATCCGGCGACCGGGCGTGGCTGGCCCCCGATTCCCGCCCTCGCGCTTGAGGCTTGGCGCGAACTCGGCGGATATGCGCAGCCGCCGGAGGCTTGCCTTGTCAATGTCTATAGCCCTGGCGCGCGTATGGGCCTGCATCAGGATCGCGATGAAGAAGATTTTGCCGCGCCAGTCGTCTCGCTGTCGCTCGGCGCGTCCTGCGTCTTCCGTTGGGGCGGCGCGGCGCGCGGCGGCAAGACGCAATCCTTGCTTCTCGCCTCGGGCGATGCGCTCGTCCTCGCTGGCGATG
>NZ_CANSHK010000073.1:0-6427 GCF_947646745.1 uncultured Methylovirgula sp.
CCTCGCGCTGCGGGCGCTCGATGTCGATGCGATCGGCCTCGACATGATGGATCGGCGCTATCTCGGCCTGATCGCGACGAGCTTCGGCGGCGGCCCGGTCGGAATCGAGACCCTCGCCGCCGCGCTCTCCGAGCCGCGCGACGCGATCGAGGACATTATCGAGCCCTATCTGATCCAGCAGGGCTTTCTACAGCGCACGCCGCGTGGCCGTCTGCTGACGCCGCATGCCTTCCGCCACCTGGGCCTCGAAGCGCCGGCCGCCGCACCACAGCAATACGGGCTTTTCCGCCCGGGCGACGAACCCGAATGAACTTGCCCGCAGGAGCCGGCGCGGGCCGCCTTGTATGGCCGGGACGCGCGTGTTATCTGCGCCGCCTACCGCAGCCGGCGCTGGAGAGGTGGCAGAGCGGTTGAATGCACCGCACTCGAAATGCGGCATAGGTGAAAGCCTATCGGGGGTTCGAATCCCCCCCTCTCCGCCATTAAAGCATAGCATCAGAGGCGTCGTTCGGCGCGTCAGGCGCGCGAGACCCACCCGCGCCACGTGAAAGCCGCATAAAAGAGCTCGACGCACGAGAAGCCGCCATCTCGCAGGATGGCTTCGTCTTGATCGGGCGCAACGCTGTTCAGGCCGGCCGCAACCGCAGAGCGGGCTTTGTTCACGTCCCCCGGATCGGCGCCCATGGCGATAGGGTAAGCGGCGTAGCGGTCGAGCCAGACGTCGCGTTCCCCCGCAGCTTGAGAGAAGCTGGCATGCGCCGCAACGAACGGCGCACCAGGGCGGAGCCTGCGATGGATCTCGCGCACCGTGCGGGTTCGCTCGGCCGCGTCAAGAAAGTGGAGCGTCAACAGGCAGGTCGCTGCATCGAAAGGGCCATCGGGCGCGTCGTCGATGTAGCCCTGGACAAGCTCGGTCCGGTTCATGAGAGGCCCCAGCACGCGCTCCGCCAGCCGCAGCATCTCGCCAGCGGGATCGACACCGACAAAGCTCCAGTTCGGTTGCGCCTCCGCCAGCGCCTTGAGTTCGCTGCCCCCTCCGGCACCGAGCACGAGCACTTTCGCGTCTTTCGGAGCGCGCTCCGCCAACAGCAGCCCGGTCATGCAATGCAGCGCATCCAGACCCGGCACGAAACGGCGGGGCCCCTCGGCATAGCGTGCGACGGCAATGGGGTCCTCAAAGCTTTTGAGAAACATCTCCTGGCCGGGCCGGGCTTCAACGCTCATGGTGACCTCCCGGAGAGCTGGCCGCGCAGCGGCGCGCCAGGCGTCGGTGGAAATCCGCGCTCAAGTCCGCGAGGGTGATCCTGCCGAATGAGGCGAGCAGCAAGGTCTCGGCTTCACGCCGGCTGGAATCGAGCGCGGCATTGACGGCTTGTTCGACGGCGCAATCGGGCGCTTCGCTGCGATTGCCGATCGCAAAGAGCGGCGGCGATCCGATGCCCTCGTAGATGTCGCGCAAGGTGATGGTCGCGAGATCGCGCGCAAGCGTCCATCCGCCGCCATGTCCCCGCTCCGACCGTACGTAGCCTTGAGCGCGGAGACCGGCCATGACGCGTCGGATCACGACCGGATTGGTCTGCATGATGCGCGCGAGCGTATCGGAAGTAACCGGACCTTCCCGCTCCGCCATGTGCAGCAGAACGTGCAGTATTCCGGACAATGCGCCGCCACGACTCATGTAACTTTGTATGTTACAAATCTGCTCGGCGTCAAGGATCGTGGCCGCGTTTGGTCCGTCAGCTTTCTGTGAGCGTGTTCAGATCGAGGCCCCCGCCTGCGAAAGGCTCGACCAAGGCGTCGCCAGTGGGCGACGCGGGCGCGGCGGTCTTGGATAGGCAATCGGCAACAATTGGTCGGTGCGCGCCGAATATCGCTATCCGCATTATGGCCGTTACGACTTCCAGCTGATCAGTTCCACGCTGGGATTTCTCACCGACATGTGCATGAAAAAGACAATCGTGTTGAGGCCGGCCTCAGCTATAAATTCGACTTGGCGCCGCCACCGCCGCTGGCCGCCCAATACTGATCCGTCGCCTGGGCCGCGGTCGGTCTGGCGCGGCCCCCTCTGCGCGTTTGCGTGCGGCGCCGAAGAAAGTTAGCCTCCTCTGCCCCGCGTTTTGGGGAACAGAAGGAGTGCGAAGATGCGTGTTAGAGCAACTATCGTCGCTATCGTCACAGGACTTCTTATTGCCAGCGGCGCGAAAGCCGTCAATGTTCAAGAAACCGTTGAAATGATTACGATGGCCGACCTTGTCATGAAGGACGGTACGACGATGCATGCGCATATCGTCAGAATGAACGGCAAAATGTATGTCATGATGCCGGTGGATGAGCTTCCCGATTATCTGCACCAGCAAATTCTAAAAGTAATGCCGCAATAACATTTGCCTGATCAGACCGACCTCGCCTCGCAGCGCCAACGCACTGCGAGGCTTTGCATAAGCATATGATATTACTTTGATATCGTCCGCCTGATCGAGGGGATTGAATCCCAGGTCAGGACGCGGTCGCCACCGCGAAAATAGAAGCAGCCCGCGCCCAGCGCGAGATAAAGCAGGGCGATCGTCCAGCCAAGCGCGTTCATGATGCCCGAGGCCGTCCCCCAAAGCGAAACGACCAAGCCGATCTGGTTGGCGATGCCGGCGCCGGTGAGGATCGCATTGCGCGCATCTTGATCCTGCACATCCTTGGCGAACCAGAAAATGAGGCCGACGCCAAGCAACGCCACGCCGAAATAGCGAAACGCCAGGATCGCTTCCTGGTCCGCAACGACGCCGTAAAGGCGCGCCACAGCGCGGGGGATGACGAGGAACCCAAGCGCGAAAAGAATGGCGGCGGCGGCGCTGACAACGAAGAATGCTCTGCTATTCATTTCAACCTCCCGCGTCCTTGGCCGCGCGAAGACCGAATTGAGCGCCTCTCTCGCGCCGCCTCAAAAATATCTTTTGCCAATAAGCCGCGACCCAGCCGATGCGGCCACGGTTCCGATCATAGAGGGATTGTGCGGCTTGGGATAGGCGTTCGGCTGAAGCCAAGCCTTTGGTAGGGCAAATGTCATGCCGCGGCGCGAACGTTGACCTAGATCAATTTGACAGGCAAAACACGCACTTCGTGTTAGGCTTGCGTTTCGATTCAGTCGAGAGCCGGGGAGGGCCACTTGCGCTCACGCGTCATTCACCTCATCAATCCGAAGACAGATTCCCTCACAACGCGTCCGATCTATTTCAATCGCGCCCTCTATTCGCCTCTCGCCGGCCTGCTGGCCGTTGCGGCCTGCATCCCGCGCGATCAATATGAGGTGATCCTGACCGACGAAAACATCGAGACGATCGACTTCGACATCGAATGCGATCTCGTCGGCATCTCGGCCATGACGAGCTATGTCAACCGCGGCTATGAGATCGCCGACAAGTTCCGCGCCAAAGGCGTCCCCGTGGTCATGGGGGGCGTGCATCCGAGCTTCATGCCGAAAGAGGCGCTGCAGCATTGCGATGCCGTCGTCATCGGCGAGGTCGAGCTCGTCATCGACAAATTGCTCGACGATCTGAAGAACGGCGAAATGCGCGGCACCTATCGCTCGAGCGGCCTGCATCCGATGGTCAACGTGCCCATGCCGCGCTACGACCTTCTGAAAAAGAACCGCTACGTCAACCGCACCTTCGTCCAGACCTCGCGCGGCTGTCATCAGGGCTGCACCTTCTGCGCCGAGCCGCTGATGAACGGCCTGAAATTCCGTTACCGGCCGGTCGATGAAGTGATCCGCGAAATGGAGAATTGCGGCGAACGCATCATCTCCATCAATGATGCCGACTTCTTCGGCACGCCGGAGCGGCCGAAGGAAGTGATGCGGGCGATGAAGGGACGCGGTTTCCAATGGCAGGCCGGCGTCACCTCGAAGCTGGCGCAGGACGATTCCATGCTGGAACTCGCCGCGGAAAGCGGCTGCACCCTGCTCAGCATCGGCTTTGAATCGATCTCACGCTCGACCCTGACGAGCGTTCATAAGCACGTCAACCGGCCGGACCAGTTCGCCAAGCTGGTCGAGAAGGTGCATTCCTACGGCATCATGGTCTTCGGCCTGTTCATGTTCGGTTTCGACGGCGACGACCTCAACGTCTTCGACGATACGGTGAAGTTCAACATCGAGGCCGATTATGACGCCTGTGCCTATTCGGTGCTGACGCCCTATCCGGGCACGCTGACCTGGTATGAGCTGCGCAAGGCCAATCGCATCTTCTCCTATGACTGGACGATGTACGATCAGGGTCACGTCACCTACACGCCGGCGCAGATGCAGCCGGACGAGCTGCGCGTCGGCCACGCGCGGGCCTACGAGAATTTCTATGCCCTGTCGTCGATGGCCCGCCGCTTCCCCTGGGACAAGCGCCATAAGGCGCAATGGACGGTCTATAACGCCTTCATGCGCAAGGCGGCGAAGACCGATCATATCGATTCGATTGCGCCGGTGACGGCCGATCCGCCCGTCGCGCCCATGCCGCCGCTGCTGCCGATCAAGAAGGAATGGCGCGCCGCGGTCCTCGAAGCCGCCGGCGCCCCCGACCCCGAGCCATCGGCGCATCTGGCGCCGGCGCCGATGAGCTGCGACACCGGCGACAATCAAGCCGGCGCCGTCGCCGCGGAATAAGCAAAGCCGAGCGAACAAAAAAGCGCCCGCGATTTTCCGCTGGCGCTCTTAAATCTCATCGCATCGGATGGGTCCGAAAACCGCTTCGCACTTTTCGGTCCGATCTTGCTCCCGTCTTTTGCATCGCATCGGATGGGTCCGAAAACCGCTTCGCACTTTTCGGTCCGATCTTGCTCCCGTCTTTTGCATCGCATCGGATGGGTCCGAAAACCGCTTCGCACTTTTCGGTCCGATGCTCTAGTGCAGCTTGACCTCCGGCTCGGCGCGGTGCGACAGGCCGCGCGCCAGAATGCTGAGAATCACGCGGCGGCCGCCGTGCAGCGCATATTCATGCATCTTGTAGAGCGACCGATACATCAGCCGCGCGAACCAGCCCTCGACGCGGAAATTGCGGCCGATGATAAAGCCCATCAGATTGCCAATCGTCGTATATCTGCCGAGCGACACCAGCGAGCCGAAATCGCGGTAATGATAAGGCTCGAGCGGCTTGCCCTCGATCTGGTTTTGGATCTGTTTATAGAGATGGCTCGCCTCTTGGTGCGCCGCTTGCGCGCGCGGCGGCACTGTTGCGCCCTTATCGTCGAGCGGACAGGCAGCGCAATCGCCCATCGCGAAAATGTTCGGATCGCGCGTCGTCTGCAGCGTCTGCTTCACGACAAGCTGGTTGATCTTATTGGTCTCGAGGCCGCCGATATTGCGCAGGACATCGGGTGCCTTGACGCCCGCCGCCCAGACGACGAGCTCCGACGGGATGAACTCGCCGTTCGCCAGATGAATGCCGTCCGCCTGCACCGCCGAAACCCGCGCATTGGTGCGCACCTCGACACCGAGCTCTTTCAGCGTCTCCATCGTCGCATGCGAAATCGGCTCGGGCAGCGCCGGCAGGATGCGCGGCCCGGCTTCGAGCAGGACGATGCGGACATCGACGGCCGGATCGATGCGGTCCATGCCGAAGGCGACCACTTCGCGCACCGTGCGGTATAATTCGGCGGCAAGCTCGGTCCCGGTCGCGCCGGCACCGACGATGGCGACATGAAGCTGACCGGGACGAATCGGTTCCGGCTGGGTATGTGCCCGCAGGCAGGCGTTGATGAGGCGGCGATTGAAACGCTTGGCCTGCTCGGCCGTCTCCAGCGGCACGGCATATTCGGCAACGCCCGGCGTGCCGAAGTCATTGGTGATGCTGCCGATGGCGACAACGAGCGTGTCGTAGGGGATGGAGCGCGCCGGCGTGATCAGCCGGTTTTCCTCGTCATAGGTCGGCGCCATCTGGACGAGCTTGCGCTCGCGGTCGATGCCAACCATCTCGCCGAAACGGTAACGGAAATTGTGCCAATAGGCCTGCGCCAGATAATCGAGCTCGTGTTCGCTCGGGTCCATGCTGCCGGCCGCGACCGAGTGCAGCAGCGGTTTCCAAAGATGCGTCCGCGAGCTGTCGATCAGCGTCACCCGGCCGGCCTTGGTGCGGCGAAAGCGGTCGCCGAGTTGCGTCGCAAGCTCGAGCCCCGAGGCGCCGCCGCCGACGATCACGACATTATAGTCGGTGTGATCGCTCGGCCCGAGCGGCGCGACAGGCAGATCGGCAGGCGTACGCGTGGCGGCGGGTTCGGTCATTGCGCAACTCCGAGAGGATCGGGCAAATCTTCAACTTGCGGGGTAAAGCAAGCGGCGAAGCCTGAGATGGGCATTCCGGCCGCCAGTTTCCACGCGTCAAGCTGCCTGTCTAGAGCGGGATGCGAAAAAGTGTGAGCGGTTTTTCGCCATGAATCCCGCTCTAATCCA
>NZ_CANSHK010000074.1:0-6355 GCF_947646745.1 uncultured Methylovirgula sp.
ATGGACTGGATGGAGCAGGAGCAGGAGCGCGGCATCACGATCACGTCGGCCGCGACCACGACCTTCTGGAACAATTGCCGTCTGAACATTATCGATACGCCCGGCCACGTCGATTTCACCATCGAGGTGGAGCGGTCGCTGCGCGTGCTCGACGGTGCGGTTTGCGTTCTCGACGGCAACCAAGGCGTCGAGCCGCAGACGGAAACCGTATGGCGTCAGGCCGACAAATATAACGTACCGCGCGTCGTCTTCGTCAATAAGATGGATAAGATCGGCGCCGACTTCTTCCGCTGCGTCGACGATATCAAGAACAAGGTTGGCGGGCGTCCGGTCTGCGTCCAGTTGCCGATCGGTGCGGAATCCGATTTCAAGGGCATCATCGACCTCGTCCGCATGAAGGCCGTGGTCTGGGAAGACGAGGGCCTCGGCGCCAAATATCATGACGAGGAAATTCCCGCCGCGCTGAAAGAGCAGGCGGAGAAATATCGCGAAGCGCTCGTCGAGGCGGCCGTTGAACTCGACGACGACGTGATGGCCGCCTATCTCGACGGCACGCTGCCGGATGAGGCGACGCTGAAGCGGCTCGTCCGCAAGGCCGTGCGCGATATCACCTTCATTCCGATTCTTTGCGGCTCGGCGTTCAAGAACAAGGGCGTGCAGCCTCTGCTCGATGCCGTCGTCGATTATCTGCCGTCGCCGGTCGATCGCGAAGCGATCAAGGGCGTCGATCCGAACACCGGCGAAGAGACCGTCCGCATTTCGGCCGATGACGAACCCTTCTCCATGCTCGCCTTCAAGATCATGGACGACCCGTTCGTGGGTTCGTTGACCTTCGCGCGCGTTTATTCGGGCAAGATCGAATCGGGCACCACGGTGCTTAATTCGACCAAGGACAAGCGCGAGCGTATCGGTCGCATGCTGCTGATGCATGCGAACAATCGCGAAGACATCAAGGAAGCCTATGCCGGCGACATTATCGCGCTTGCGGGCCTCAAGGAGACGCGCACCGGCGACACGCTTTGCGATTCGCTGAAGCCCGTCATCCTGGAGCGGATGGAGTTCCCCGATCCGGTCATCGAGATCGCCATCGAGCCGAAGTCGAAGGCTGATCAGGAGAAGCTCGGCATCGCTTTGTCGAAGCTCGCGGCGGAGGATCCGTCCTTCCGCGTTTCGACAGATGCGGAGTCGGGCCAGACCATTCTCAAGGGCATGGGCGAACTGCATCTCGACATCAAGGTCGATATTCTCAAGCGCACCTATAAGGTCGACGCGAATATCGGCGCGCCGCAGGTCGCCTATCGCGAAAAGCTTCTGAAGCGCATCGAGATCGACGAAACACACAAGAAGCAATCCGGCGGTTCGGGCCAGTTTGCGCGCGTCAAGATGATCTTCGAGCCGGCCGAGGCGGGTTCCGGCACGAGCTTTGAATCGAAGATCGTCGGCGGCACGGTGCCGAAGGAATATATTCCGGGCGTCGAAAAAGGCTTCAACAGCGTGTTGGGGTCAGGTTCGCTCGCCGGGTTCCCGGTCGTCGATGTCAAGGCGACGTTGGTCGACGGCGCCTATCACGACGTCGATTCGTCGGTGCTTGCCTTCGAAATCTGTGCCCGTGCGGCCTTCCGCCGGGCGCTGAAAGAGGGCGGCGAGGTTCTACTCGAGCCGATCATGAAGGTCGAGGTGACGACGCCGGAGGAATATACCGGCTCGGTCATCGGCGATTTGAATTCGCGGCGCGGGCAGGTGCAGGGCCAGGACATGCGCGGCAACGCGGTGGTCATCAATGCGATGGTGCCGCTCGCCAATATGTTCGGCTATGTCAATCAGTTGCGGTCCTTCAGCCAGGGCCGTGCGAACTATTCGATGCAGTTTGATCACTACGAGCAAGTGCCTGCGGCGGAAGCCGCCAAGGTGCAGGCGAAGTTCGCCTGAAATCTGGGAAAGGGTTGAAGGAGCCTAGTCATGGCCAAGGAAAAATTTTCGCGCACGAAGCCGCATTGTAACATCGGCACGATCGGTCACGTCGACCATGGCAAGACGTCGCTGACCGCGGCGATCACCAAGGTTCTCGCCGAGACGGGCGGTGCGACCTTCACGGCCTATGACCAGATCGACAAGGCGCCGGAAGAGAAGGCGCGCGGCATTACGATTTCGACGGCACACGTCGAATACGAGACGCAGAAGCGCCATTACGCGCATGTCGACTGCCCCGGCCACGCCGATTATGTGAAGAACATGATCACCGGCGCGGCGCAGATGGACGGCGCGATTCTCGTCGTCTCGGCTGCCGACGGCCCGATGCCGCAGACCCGCGAGCACATCCTGCTAGCGCGCCAGGTCGGCGTGCCGGCGCTCGTCGTGTTCCTGAACAAGGTCGACATGGTCGACGATCCGGAACTGCTCGAGCTCGTCGAGCTCGAAGTCCGCGAGCTTCTGTCAAAGTACGAATTCCCCGGCGACGACATTCCGATCACCAAGGGTTCGGCCCTTTGCGCGCTCGAAAACCGCAATCCCGAGATCGGCCATGACGCCGTTCTCAAGTTGATGTCGACGGTTGACGATTACATTCCGCAGCCGGAGCGTCCGATCGACCAGCCATTCCTGATGCCGGTCGAAGACGTGTTCTCGATCTCGGGCCGCGGCACGGTCGTCACCGGCCGCGTCGAGCGCGGTATCATCAAGGTCGGCGAAGAAGTCGAGATCGTCGGCCTGCGTCCGACCATCAAGACGACGGTCACCGGCGTCGAAATGTTCCGCAAGCTGCTCGATCAGGGTCAGGCGGGCGACAACATCGGCGCGCTGCTGCGCGGCACCAAGCGCGAGGACGTCGAGCGCGGCCAAGTGCTGTGCAAGCCCGGCTCCGTCAAGCCGCACACCAAGTTCAAGGCTGAGGCGTATATCCTCACCAAGGACGAAGGCGGCCGCCATACGCCGTTCTTCACCAATTATCGCCCGCAATTCTATTTCCGCACGACGGACGTGACCGGTGTCGTCACGCTGCCGGAAGGTACGGAAATGGTCATGCCGGGCGACAATGTGACGATGAGCGTCGAACTGATCGTGCCGATCGCGATGGAAGAGAAGCTGCGTTTCGCGATCCGCGAAGGCGGTCGCACCGTCGGCGCCGGCGTCGTCGCGTCGATCCAGGAATAAGGCAATTCGGCCGGACGCGGGCTTTGTGTCCGCGTCCGATCGTTAGGGAAAAAGAAGATGAACGGCCAAAACATCCGCATCCGACTCAAGGCGTTCGATCACCGTATTCTCGATTCTTCGACGAAGGAGATCGTGTCCACGGCGAAGCGGACGGGTGCGCAGGTGCGCGGCCCGATCCCGCTGCCGACCAAGATCGAGAAGTTTACGGTCAACCGCTCGCCGCACGTCGATAAGAAGTCGCGCGAGCAGTTCGAGATCAGAACCCATAAGCGGGTGCTCGATATTGTCGATCCGACACCGCAGACGGTCGATGCTTTGATGAAGCTCGATCTGGCTGCCGGCGTCGATGTGGAGATCAAGCTTTAAGCGGCGTCCCGAGGAGTCGCAGACCCCTTCGGATTTTGACGGCGTAAGAGGATTAAGCACTGTCTTATGACGGTGCGATGAAAGGATAAACCGGGTCAGTGGCGCAAGCTCTGGCCTTGAAGGGCAAAGAACATGCGGTCAGGCGTTATCGCACAGAAGCTGGGCATGACTCGCGTCTTCACCGACGGCGGCGAGCATGTGCCGGTCACGGTTCTGAAGCTCGACGGCTGCCAGGTCGTCGCGCAGCGGACCAAGGAAGCCAACGGCTACACCGCCGTGCAGCTTGGCATCGGCCATGCCAAGGTGAAGAACGTGGCGAAAGCCGAGCGCGCCCGCTTTGCGGTCGCCAAGGTCGAGCCGAAATTGAAGCTTGCCGAGTTCCGCGTCGAGGAAACGGGACTGCTGCCCGTGGGCGCGGAAATCACCGCCGATCATTTTGTCGTCGGCCAATTCGTCGATGTCACCGGCACGAGCACGGGTAAGGGCTTTGCCGGCCCGATGAAGCGCTGGAACTTCGGCGGCTTGCGCGCCACGCACGGCGTGTCGATCTCGCATCGTTCGCATGGTTCGACCGGCGGCCGTCAGGATCCGGGCAAGACTTTCAAGAACAAGAAAATGGCGGGTCATCTCGGCGTCGAGCGTGTCACCACCCTGAACCTGCGTGTCGTGCAGACGGATGTCGAGCGCGGCCTCATCCTGGTCGAGGGCGCCGTGCCCGGCACCAAGGGCGGTTGGATCTATGTCCGCGACGCGGTGAAGAAGGCGCTGCCGAAAGACGCGCCGCAGCCGGGCAAATATCGCCTGGCCACGGAAGCCCAGAATGAGGCGCCGGCCGAAGCGCCCGCAGCCTCGGCGGAAGGAGCCGCGTCGTGAAGATCGACATTACCTCGCTCGACGGCGGCAAGGCCGGCGAAATCGAATTGAACGACGCGATTTTCGGGCTCGAACCGCGTGCGGACATTCTCGCGCGCATGGTGCGCTACCAGCTCGCCAAGCGGCGCGCCGGCACGCATCAGGCCCAGGGCCGCGCCGACGTCAGCCGCACCGGCAAGAAAATGTATAAGCAGAAGGGCACCGGCAATGCCCGTCACGGCTCGGCACGCGTGCCGCAGTTCCGCGGCGGTGGCCGCGCCTTCGGTCCGGTGACGCGCTCGCATGCGCATGATCTGCCGAAGAAGGTACGCGCGCTGGCGCTGAAACACGCGCTCTCTGCGAAGGCCAAAGACGGCGGCATCATCATCTGGGCCAACGCCGATCTCGCCGAAGGCAAGACGAAGGCGCTGCTCGGCCATTTCGCCAAGCTCGGCCTCACCAATGCGCTGATCGTCGATGGCGCCAGCGTGCCGGAGAATATCGGCCTCGCCGCCAACAACATTCCGTCGATCGACGTCCTGCCTGTGCAGGGCATCAATGTTTACGACATCCTCCGCCGTGAGAAGCTCGTTCTCACCAAGGCGGCCGTCGATGCGCTGGAGGCGCGATTCGCATGAGCTCGTCGAAATCTTTCGCCGACGCGCGCCATTACGATCTGATCGTTGCCCCGGTCATCACCGAGAAGGCGACGGCGGCGTCGGAACAGAACAAGGTGATCTTCAAGGTCCGCAAGAATGCGACGAAGCCCGAGATCAAGGCGGCGGTCGAGAAGCTCTTCGACGTCAAGGTCGAGGCGGTGAACACGCTTGTCCGCAAGGGCAAGAAGAAGCTCTTCCGCGGCGTGCGCGGCGCGCAATCCGACGTCAAGCAGGCGGTCGTGACTTTGGCCGAAGGCCACAGCATCGACGTGACCACCGGGCTCTGAGGGTTAGATCATGGCACTCAAGACATTCAAACCCGTCACGCCCGGCCTTCGCCAATTGGTGATCGTCGATCGTTCGGAACTTTACAAGGGCAAGCCCGTCAAGCAATTGACCGAGGGCAAGTCGTCGTCGGGCGGTCGCAACAACCTCGGCCGCGTGACCGTGCGTTTCCGCGGCGGTGGCCACAAGCAGAGCTATCGCATCGTCGATTTCAAGCGCCGCAAGCTCGATATGCCGGCCAAGGTCGAGCGGATCGAATACGATCCGAACCGCACGTCGTTCATCGCGCTCATCCGCTATGCCGATGGCGAGCAGTCCTACATCATCGCGCCGCAGCGGCTTGCGGTCGGCGACGAGGTCGTCTCGGGACAATCGGTCGACGTGAAGCCTGGCAATGCCATGCCGCTTGCGTCGATGCCGGTCGGCACGATCGTCCATAATATCGAGCTGAAGATCGGCAAGGGCGCGGCGATGGTGCGCTCGGCCGGCAATTTCGCGCAGATCGTCGGCCGCGATCAGGGCTATGTCATCATCCGGCTGAATTCCGGCGAGCAGCGGCTTGTGCATGGCCAATGCTTCGCGACGGTCGGCGCGGTTTCGAACCCTGATCACATGAACGCCTCGACCGGCAAGGCGGGTCGCAGCCGCTGGCTCGGCATTCGCCCGCATAACCGCGGCGTCACCATGAACCCGGTCGATCATCCGCACGGCGGCGGCGAGGGCCGCACTTCGGGCGGCCGGCATCCGGTCACGCCATGGGGTAAGCCGACCAAGGGCAAGAAGACCCGCTCGAACAAGTCCACCGACAAATTCATCGTGACTTCGCGTCACAAGAGCAAGAAGAAGGGCTAAGGCGATGGCGCGCTCGCTCTCGAAAGGTCCGTTCGTCGACGGCTATCTGCTGAAAAAGGCAGACGCTGCGCGTGCCTCGGGCCGCAATGAAGTTATTAAGATCTGGAGCCGCCGCTCGACGATCCTGCCGGACTTCGTCGGTCTGACCTTCGGCGTGCATAACGGCCACAAGAATATCCCGGTCTCGGTGA
>NZ_CANSHK010000075.1:0-6002 GCF_947646745.1 uncultured Methylovirgula sp.
CGGACCGAAAAGTGCGAAGCGGTTTTCGGGCAAATCCGATGCGATGGAGAGGGTCACGACATCGGACCGAAAAGTGCGAAGCGGTTTTCGGGCAAATCCGATGCGATGGAGAGGGTCACGACATCGGACCGAAAAGTGCGAAGCGGTTTTCGGGCAAATCCGATGCGATGGAGAGGGTCGCGACATCGGACCGAAAAGTGCGAAGCGGCTTTCGGGCAAATCCGATGCGATGGAGAGGGTCACGACATCGGACCGAAAAGTGCGAAGCGGTTTGATCTTCGCTTCAATGAAAATTCCGGCCTTTCGGCATGACGCGATAGATATCATCGCGTTTGTCGGTCGTTGTTTGCGCGGTTTTCGTATCGAAAAGCCCAGGCTCTGTCAGGCGCGCTTGATTGCGCGGATGCCGGTGCGGATTTTTGACAGGATGCGCGAGAGCATTATTGTCCGGCCGCGACAGAACGCCGAGCCACGGCGTTAGATCGTCGATCTTTTCGGCGACGACATGGATGACGCCGGATTCCGATTGCAACCGGCCGGTAATGGCAACGAGACGCGCGGCGATCACGATCGGCCGATGTGTCTCGAAGATTTTCGGCCAGATGATCGCATTGGCAACGCCGGTCTCGTCTTCGATCGTGAGAAAAATCACGCCGCTGGCGGTGCCGGGCCTCTGCCGGATCAGCACCAGCCCAGCGGTGCGCACACGCTGGCCCGAGGTCAGCATGGCCAAATCTTGCGTGCGGAGGATGTGCTCGGCCTTGAGATGCGGCCGCAGAAAACTGACCGGATGGGATTTCAACGACAGCGCAAGATGCCGGTAATCTTCGACGACATGTTCGCCGAGCGACATGGGCGGCAGATGCGCCTCGGGTTCGAGCGCGCGGAAGCTCAAATCCTTCAAGAGAGGCAAATCGTCCTTGTCGCCGGCGCGGTTCAGGCCGCGCACGGCCCAGAGCGCATCGCGCCGATCGAGACCGAGCGAACGGAAGGCGTCCGCTTCGGCGAGCTTTGCGAGAGCGCTCGGCGCGAGGCCGGTGCGCAGCCAAAGATCGCGGATTGAATCATAGCCCTTGCCGCGCTGGACGACGAGGGCCTCCATGTCCTCTTTGGCAAGGCCGTGCACCTGCCGGAAGCCAAGGCGGAGTTTTTGCGTCGAACGGATATCGTTCTGCATCGAGGCGTGGCGCAGGTGGAGGCGGGATGAAGGCACGGCCTCGTCTGCTTCGAGCGTGCAATCCCAATCCGAGAAATTCACGTCCACGTCCTCGACCGCAATGCCATGTTCGCGCGTATCGCGGACGATCTGCGCGACCGAATAAAAGCCCATCGGTTGCGCATTGAGCAAAGCGCAAGCAAAGACATCCGGATAGCGGCATTTGAGCCACGCCGAAGCATAGACGAGCAGCGCGAAAGAGGCGGCATGGCTTTCGGGAAAGCCATAGGTGCCGAAGCCCTCGATCTGTTTGAAGCAGCGTTCGGCGAAATCGCGCGGATAATGGCGTGCCACCATGCCTTCGATCATTTTGGTGCGGAACGTCTCGATCGTGCCGGCGCGTTTGAAGGTCGCCATGGCACGGCGCAATTTATCGGCTTCGGCCGGGGTGAAGCCGGCGGCGACAATGGCAATTTTCATCGCCTGTTCCTGGAACAAGGGCACGCCGAGGGTTTTGCCCAGTACTTCCTCGAGCTCTTTCGAGGGATATTTGACAGGCTCCAGATTCTGCCGCCGCCGCAGATAGGGATGCACCATGTCGCCCTGGATGGGGCCGGGCCGGACGATGGCGACTTCGATGACGAGATCGTAGAACGTTTGCGGCCGCAGCCGTGGCAGCATCGACATTTGCGCCCGGCTCTCGATCTGGAAGACGCCGATCGTGTCGGCTCGCGAGATCATGGCATAGACCGCGCGCTCCTCCGCCGGGATGCTGGCGATCTTATGATCGATGCCATAATGGTCGCGCAGAAGATCGAAGCTGCGCTTCAGGCAGGTGAGCATGCCGAGCGCGAGAACATCGACTTTCAAGATGCCGAGCGCATCGAGATCGTCCTTGTCCCATTCGACCGTCGTGCGATCGTCCATTGCGGCATGGGCGATGGGCACGATCTCGTCGAGGCGGCTGCGGGTGATGACGAAGCCGCCGGTATGTTGCGAGAGATGGCGCGGGAAACCGACAAGTTGCTGTGCCAGGTCGAGCGTCTGCGCAAGCCGGTCTTCGCGCGGGTTAAGGCCGAGGCGGCGCACTTGCTTATCCTGCGGGCCTTGCGCGGCGCCGCCCCAAAGCGAGCTCGACAGGGCCTGGATCACATCGTCCGACAGGCCGAAGGCTTTGCCGACATCGCGCAAGGCCGAGCGGCTGCGATAGGTGATGACGGTCGCGGTAAGGCCGGCGCGGGCACGGCCATAGCGATTGTAGATATATTGCATCACCTCTTCGCGCCGCTCGTGCTCGAAATCGACGTCGATGTCGGGCGGCTCGCCGCGGTCCTTGGAGATGAAGCGCTCGAAGAGCAAAGCATTCTGCGCCGGATCGACATCGGTGATGCGCAGGCAATAGCAGATCGTCGAATTGGCTGCCGAGCCGCGGCCCTGGCAGAGGATGTCCTGGCTGCGCGCATAACGCACAATGTCATGCACGGTGAGGAAATAGGGCGCGTAGTTCATGTCGGCGACGAGCGCGAGCTCATAAGCCAGAGTGTGTTTCACCTTTTCGGGGACTTTGCCCTCGTAGCGTTCGGCCGCGCCGGCATAGGCGAAGGCTTCGAGCGCCGCCTGCGCTGTCGCATAGCCTTCGCGCAATTCCTCCGGATATTCGTTCTTGATGTCGGCAAGCGAAAAGGAAAGCCCTTCGAGAAAGCGCACAGTCTCGTCCACGGCCTGCGGCGCTTCGGCGAAAAGGCGCGCCATTTCTGCGCCGCTTTTCAAATGCCTCTCGGCATTGGCTTGCAGTCGCTTGCCGACGGCATCGAGCGTCGTGCGATGGCGGACGGCCGTGAGAACGTCCTGCAGCGGCCGCCGCGCCGCCTCGTGCATCAAAACGTCGTTGGTGGCGATGAGCGGCAGGCCGAGGCGGCGCGCGAGGGCGACGCGATCTGCCAAGGCCCGGCGCATGTGCGGGCCATAGATCATGCTGGCGGCGAGCCAGACGCGGCCCGGGGCGATGGCAGCGAGACGGTGCAAGAATGGTGTATCGGCGTCGTTCCGTGCCGCCGTTTCCTTTTCCCGAAGCGGAAGGTCGGCCGCCTCGCTTTCGAAACCCGCATAGACTTTGCCGGGCTTGGCGGCATCGTCCTCCTGCTCCCAGCTGCTTGCCGGCAAGACGGCGAGTTGCAGGCCTTCGGCGGCTTCGAGGAGATCGCCGGCGTCCAGCCGGCAGAGGCCCTTTTGGCCTTTCAAGTTGCCGCGGGTGATGAGGCGCGTGAGCCGCGCATAGGCGGCGCGGTCCTGCGGATAGGCGAGAATATCCGGCGTGCCGTCGCAGAAGACGAGACGGCAGCCGATGGCGAGGCGCAAGGTCTCCGGCGCAATGTCATTGTTCCGGGCAAAGACATGTGCGCGGACGACGCCGGCGAGCGAATTGCGGTCGGCGATGCCGATGCCTTGTAGCCCGAGCTTATAGGCTTCAGCGGCGAATTCCTCCGGATGCGAAGCGCCGCGCAGAAAGGAGAAATTCGTCATTATACCGAATTCGGCGAAAGGAACCGCGTCGTTGCGTGGCGGGGCGTAGCCAAGCGCGCCGGCTGCCGGCTTGTTGCGCTTGCCATAAAGGGGATGATCGCCACTCACGCGAACAGGCCATGCATGAACCAGCGCGGGCGCATGGTTTCGCTTTCGTAGAGACCTTCGCGGTAGAGCCAGAAGCGGCGCCCCTTGCTGTCTTCGGCGCGAAAATAATCGCGGGTGAGGGCGCGATGTTTCCACCATTCGGGGGCGATCCGCTCCGGCCCTTCGATGGCGGCGATATCATGCAGCACCCGCCTCCAGCGGAAGCGCAGCGGCGGCCCGTCGGGCACGCTGGCGATGGCCTCGATCGGCTCGGGCCTTTGCAGCAGGCGGATCGGGCGAGGCGGGAGCGCGTTCTCGGCGAAGATTTGCGCGTCGTGGCCGGGATCAGCCCGGCTATGACGTGGGGGCGGCGACAGGGCGCAGGGCAGCGCCGTCACCGCAAAGTCCGGCCAATGCGTATCGCTCTGTTCGAGCCGCACAACCCGCCGCACGCCGAGCCGCGCCCCCAGCCGGTCGATGAGATCGGCGAGGTCTTCCTCCGCCGCGGGGGCGAGCCAATTGGCCTGATCCTCGTCCTGCCGCTCAACGGCTTCGGCCGCGAGCCGCACAAGATCGAAGCCGAAGCCTGCATCGAGCGGATCGCGCTCGTCCATCGCGGCGGCGGCTTCGATCTTCTCGCGAAAGAGGCGGGCGATCACGGCCGCGTCGCGCAAGGGCCGGCTCGTGCCGGCGCGCAAATGTTTCACGCTGCCATCGACGCCGAAGAGGCTCACGTCGAGTTGCCGCGCGCCTTCGCCCCGTCGCGCCAGCAGGCGCGCCAAGTCTTGGGCCAGGGCGAGGATCGTCGCTTCGATCGTCTCGCGCTGGACGACCGGCTCGGCAAAGCGCCGCTCGGCGAGATAGGCCGGCGCCTCGAAACGCGGCGTGATGGGACGCTTGGCGCGGCCAAGAAGCGCGTCGAGCCGGACGAAGAGCGGCTTGCCGAACCGCGCCGCGAGCGGCGCGCGCGGCCGCAGGATGAGATCGTCGATGCGGCGCAAGCCTGCCTGCGCCAGCCCGGCCAAGACCGCCGCATCGAGCCGCAGCGCCGCGAGCGGCAGCGCGCCGAGGCGGCGGCGCATATCGGCTTCGCGGGCCTCATCTTCGATCAGCCGTTCTTTGCCGAACCGCGCCAGGGCCCAGGCGGCCTCCGGCGTCGGCGCCAGTGCGGCGCGGGCGGCAAAGCCTTGGGCGGCGAGCCGCGTCTCGATTTCGCCAAGCAGCTTTGCTTCGCCGCCGAAGAGATGCGCCGCGCCGGTCACGTCGAGCATCATGCCGTCGGGCGGATCGAGCGCCGCGAGCGGCGTGAAGCGGCGGCACCAATCGGTGATCGCGGCGAGCGTTGCGGCCTCCGCCACTTCGTCGGCGGCACAGCAGGTAAGATCAGGCAGGATCGCGCGGGCGTCGGCGAGCGCCATGCCGGGCTTCAGCCCGTGCCGGGCGGCGGCGCGGTTCACGGCGGCGAGCCGTTGCGCGCTTTTGACTTTGGCGATTGTGGCGAGCGGCGCCTCACGCGCTGCGGCGGTACGGCGGATGATCCGGTCCGTCGCCAGCGACGGCAGCCAGAGGGAGAGATAACGCGTCACGGAACAAAACCTCTCGGGGGCTCCAGACAACGGGATGGAAGGCGTCACGATCGATGCAAAAGCCGGCCGGCCCGGCGCGCGCCTTGGCGATGCGCACATCGAAGGCGGCAAAGCCGGGCAGGGGCACGCGGTCGCCGGCGGAAGTCTGCTGCGGGCTTGGCCGGGCGCGGATTTCAAAGCGCGTCTCGGCGCTGCTCGAGAGTGCTGCGGCGCGCACCGGCCCGGCGAGAAAGATGAGACCGGTCGTGCCCTGTTTCTGCGCGGCGAGCACCAGCCGGCGCGAGGCTGTGAGATCATAAAGCTTGGCGGAATAGATCTCGCCGATCACCGCCGACGGCGTCCGGCATTTCAGCGCCTCTTCCATCGCCCAGAGGGCGTCCTTGGCATTCGCCGTCCGCACGAGGACGAGACGGGCCGGGTCGATGCCATGCAAGGCGAGGCCGGGGCCATAAAGCGCGCCCTGTTCGAGGCCGGCGAAATCCTCGCCGATCCAGATCAGCGGCGCCTTGCGGCTTTCGGCAAGCCGCGCGGCAAGGGCGAGGGCGAAGCCCGCCGCAGCCGGCGCATCGCCAGGTGCTGCGGCAGTGATCTCATGCAGCGCGCCAGTGGCGAGGCCGCCCGCAAGCAGGGGGTCGAGCCGCGCCGCGCCG
>NZ_CANSHK010000076.1:0-4855 GCF_947646745.1 uncultured Methylovirgula sp.
ATGCGCTGTTCGACAACGGCCGCCGCGGCCGCGTCATCACCGGCGCCAACAAGCGGCCGCTGAAGTCGCTTGCCGATATGCTCAAGGGCAAGCAGGGCCGGTTCCGCCAGAACTTGCTTGGCAAGCGCGTCGATTATTCCGGCCGTTCGGTCATCGTCGTCGGCCCGGAACTCAAGCTGCATCAATGCGGCCTGCCGAAGAAGATGGCGCTCGAACTCTTCAAGCCGTTCATCTATTCGCGCCTCGACGCGAAGGGTTTCTCCGCGACGGTGAAGCAGGCAAAGAAGCTCGTCGAGAAGGAAAAGCCGGAGGTTTGGGATATCCTCGACGAGGTCATCCGCGAACACCCGGTGATGCTGAACCGTGCCCCGACGCTGCACAGGCTCGGCATCCAAGCCTTCGAGCCGAAGCTCATCGAGGGCAAGGCGATCCAGCTGCATCCGCTCGTCTGCGCGGCGTTCAACGCCGACTTCGACGGCGACCAGATGGCCGTGCACGTGCCGCTGTCGCTCGAAGCCCAGCTTGAGGCGCGCGTGCTGATGATGTCGACGAACAACATCCTGCATCCGGCCAATGGTCAGCCGATCATCGTGCCGAGCCAGGACATTGTTCTCGGCCTCTATTATTCGACGCTGATGCGCGACGGCGAGCCGGGGCAGGGCATGGCCTTCGCCGACATGGGCGAACTCGAGCACGCGCTGAACGCAAAGGCGGTGACGCTGCATACCAAGATCAAGGGCCGCGCCTGGACCTTTGACGAGCACGGCAATCGCGTGTCGAAGGTCTACGACACGACGCCGGGCCGGATGTTGCTCGGCCAGCTTGTGCCGGACCACAGGAAGATTCCCTTCGACGTCGTCAACAAGCTGATGACGAAGAAAGAGATCTCCAACATGATCGACGTCGTCTACCGCAATTGCGGGCAAAAGGAGACGGTCATCTTCTGCGACAAGATCATGGCGCTCGGCTTCCGCGAAGCGTTCAAAGCCGGCATTTCGTTCGGCAAGGACGACATGGTCGTGCCGGAGACGAAGAAAAAGATCATCGAGCAGACCTCGGCGCTCGCCAAGGAATACGAGCAACAGTACAACGACGGCCTCATCACCCAAGGTGAGAAGTACAATAAAGTCGTCGATGCCTGGGCGAAATGTTCCGACAAGCTCGCCGAGGAGATGATGGCGCGCATCTCGGCCGTGCAGAAGGACGATCACGGCCGCGACAAGCCGATCAACTCGATCTACATGATGTCGCATTCGGGTGCGCGCGGTTCGCCGACGCAGATGAAGCAGCTTGCCGCGATGCGCGGGCTGATGGCCAAGCCTTCGGGCGAGATCATCGAAAGCCCGATCATCTCGAACTTCAAGGAAGGCTTGACCGTTCTTGAATACTTCAACTCGACCCACGGCGCCCGCAAGGGCCTCGCGGATACGGCGTTGAAGACGGCGAACTCCGGCTATCTGACGCGGCGTCTCGTCGACGTGGCGCAGGATTCGATCATCACCATGCTGGATTGCGGCTCGACGCGCGGCATCCGCATGCGTGCGATCATCGATGCCGGCCAGATCGTTGCGACGCTCGCCTCGCGCATCCTGGGCCGCACCGCTGCGGAGGACCTGAAAACCCTCGACGGCGAGATCATCGTTCCGGCCGGGACGATGATCGAAGAATGGCACATGGACAAGATCAATGCCGCCGGCATTCAGGAGGTGAAGATCCGTTCCGTCCTCGTCTGCGAGGCAAAGAACGGCGTCTGCGCCACCTGCTATGGGCGCGATCTTGCGCGCGGCACGCCCGTCAACATGGGCGAGGCCGTCGGCGTCATCGCGGCGCAGTCGATCGGCGAGCCCGGCACGCAGCTCACCATGCGCACGTTCCATATCGGCGGCGCGGCGCAGATTGCGGACCAATCTTTCATCGAGTCGAACTTCGACGGAACGGTGAAGATCCGCAATCGCCATGTGGCGCGGAACTCGGAAGGCGATTTGATGGTCATGGCGCGCAATGTCGCCGTGGTCATCGAAGGGCCGGACGGGGTCGAGCGGGCGGTGCAGCGCGTCCAATATGGCGCGCGGCTCAAGGTCGATGACGGCGACAAGATCAAGCGCGGCCAGCGGATCGCCGAATGGGATCCCTATACGCGTCCGATCCTGACCGAGGTCGACGGCAGCGTCGGCTTCGAGGACCTCGTCGAGGGCGCCTCGATGTCGGAGACGGTCGACGAATCGACGGGCATTGCCAAGCGCATGGTGGTCGATTGGCGGCTCAATCAGCGTTCCGCGACGCTGAAGCCGGCGATCGTGCTGAAAGGCGCGGACGGCAAAATCCTCAAGCTGCCGCGCGGCGGCGATGCGCGCTACACCCTGCCGGTGGACGCGATCTTGAACGTCGATCCCGGCGCCAAGATCAAGGCCGGCGACATTGTCGCCCGCATCTCGATGGAATCGGCCAAGACCCGCGACATCACCGGCGGTCTGCCGCGCGTTGCCGAGCTCTTCGAGGCGCGCCGGCCGAAGGACCACGCGATCATCGCCGAAGCCTCGGGCACGGTGCAGTTCGGCCGCGACTATAAGAACAAGACGCGAATTTCGATCATCCCTCACGAAGAAGGCGCGGAGCCGATCGAATATCTGATCCCGAAGGGCAAGCACATCCATCTCCAGGATGGCGACATCGTGGAGAAGGGCGATTACATCGTCGACGGCAATCCGGCGCCGCACGACATCCTGGCCATCAAGGGCGTCGAGGAACTCGCCGCTTATCTCGTCAACGAGATTCAGGAGGTCTACCGGCTGCAGGGCGTCAACATCAACGACAAGCACATCGAAGTGATTGTCCGGCAGATGTTGCAGAAGGTCGATATCGTCGATCCAGGCGATACCGATTTCCTATCCGGCGAGCAGGTCGACCAGCTCGAGATGGACGAGGCGAACGAGCAGATGCTGGCCGAAGGCAAGAAGCCGGCGACGGGCACGCCCGTCCTGCTTGGCATCACCAAGGCCTCGCTGCAGACGCGTTCGTTCATCTCCGCCGCCTCCTTCCAGGAGACGACGCGGGTGCTGACCGAGGCGGCCGTCAACGGCAAGACCGATACGCTCGAGGGCTTGAAGGAGAACGTTATTGTCGGCCGGCTTATCCCGGCCGGCACCGGCGCGGCCATGGCGAAACTGCGCCGGATCGCGACGACCCGCGACGATCTCATCCTTGCTCAGAAGGCGACCGAGGCGCCGCTGGCCCTGCCGCCGGCGGAAACCGCGGCGAAGTAAACTGCGGCGCCGCCTTTCTCCGGTTTTGGAAAGGCGGCGCCGTTCAAGACGCGAAAATCCCCTCGGAAAGGGGTTGACGCGTCTCGGGCGTATCATTAAGTTCCGCGCACTTTCGACAGGTCGTAGGTTCTTTTGTTCAGGGCGTCGCGCCCGGAACCCAGTGGGCCTAAACGCTGTCGGTTTCAGCGACTGACAAGTCACATCGGGTCGGCGAGCTCTCGCAGACCTCTTGGAGGCAAGACCGGGGCTCTGCCGCGGTCCTCTGCGATGTTCCAGCGCCGGAAGCCCAATAGGGCCGAAGGCGCTGATTTGTTTGCGCGCAAGCTTGGTTCAGGCCGGCCGTCCGGACGGGATCATGTGCTGAAACAAGGGTTTAATTTGCCGCTCGCGCGGCGCGCTGTTGGGATTTGAAGGGCGAATATGCCGACGATCAGTCAGTTGATCCGCAAGCCGCGGCAGGAAAAGGTCTATCGTGAGAAGGCGCGCCATCTGCAGGCCTGCCCGCAGAAGCGCGGCGTCTGCACCCGCGTCTATACGACGACGCCGAAGAAGCCGAACTCGGCCCTGCGCAAGGTCGCCAAGGTGCGGCTCACCAACGGTTTCGAGGTCATCGGTTATATCCCGGGCGAGGGCCATAACCTGCAGGAACACTCGGTCGTCATGATCCGCGGCGGCCGCGTCAAGGACTTGCCGGGCGTGCGCTACCACATCCTGCGCGGCGTGCTCGACACCCAGGGCGTCAAGAATCGCAAACAGCGCCGTTCGAAATATGGCGCCAAGCGGCCGAAGTAATCGGATCGGATTGAGTTTGCCCGGGCAGGGGCCCGGCTTGGTTAAATGGCTTTAACGGATGGCCGCTTCTGGCGGCCGACGCAAAGAGAGTGAAGCAATGTCGCGACGTCATCGCGCCGAAAAACGGGAAGTCATTCCGGACGCCAAGTTCGGCGATGTCATTCTGGCCAAGTTCATGAATTCGATCATGTACGACGGCAAGAAGTCGATCGCCGAATCGATCGTCTATGGGGCGTTCGATGCCATCGAAGGCAAGCTGCGCACCGAGCCGCTGCCGGTCTTCCGGCAGGCGCTGGAGAATGTCGCGCCGGCGATCGAGGTCCGCTCGCGCCGTGTCGGCGGCGCCACCTATCAGGTGCCGGTCGAGGTTCGGCCGGAGCGCCGTCAGGCGCTTGCCATCCGCTGGATTATCACCGCCGCGCGCGGCCGCAACGACAAGACGATGGTCGACCGGCTTTCGGCCGAGCTCATCGATGCGGCCAACAATCGCGGCAATGCCGTAAAGAAGCGGGAAGACACGCACCGGATGGCGGAGGCGAACCGCGCCTTTTCGCATTATCGCTGGTGATTTTTCCGAGACCCTGAAGGAATCCGTCCGATGCCCCGCAGCCATAAAATCCAAGACTACCGAAACTTCGGTATCATGGCGCATATCGACGCGGGTAAGACCACGACGACCGAGCGCATCCTCTTCTATTCCGGCAAGTCACATAAGATCGGCGAAGTCCATGAGGGCGCCGCGACCATGGACTGGATGGAGCAGGAGCAGGAGCGCGGCATCACGATCACGTCGGCCGCGA
>NZ_CANSHK010000077.1:0-4525 GCF_947646745.1 uncultured Methylovirgula sp.
TTGGTCGAGGATGACCGCGGCGGCCCCATCAATGCCGGCTGGAACAAAATCGCCGCCACAAGCGTGCAGGCGAGCGCCAGGGCCATCAATTCGCCCATGCTCGACATTCCCGGGTTCTGGGACAACCACAGAGTGCCAAAAGCAGATGCCGTCGTCAGCCCACTAAAAAATATGGCGCGGGTCAGGCTCGTCTGCAACAGATCCGTCCGCCCACTGCGCCAAGCCTCGACGTAATAGATTTTGAAAGCGACCCCAACGCCGAGTAGAAGCGGGAGGGCGATGATATTTGCGAAATTCAACACCAATCCCAAAAGCGCGCAGAGCTCCAATGTCGCCAGTCCCGCAACCATGAGCGGAAGCAGAGTGAGCAGAACATCCCTCAGCCGTCGCAGGGCCAGAAACAAGAGCGCCGCTATGGCTGTAAGGGCCAAAATGGCGGCTTCGATGAACGATAAGAGAACCGTTCGCGCCGCTTCATAGAGGAATATCGCCGGCCCGGCTGCATTCGGGGCCACCTTCAAGACTGCCACGGCGAACCTGCTTATGGTCGCACTATCTCCCGGATCACCCTTGGGCAACACCTCCACTCGGGCCTCTCCTGGCGCCGTGATCCATTGCCGCACGAGTTCGTTCGGTAACGAGTCAATCGAAACCTGGGCTGCGCGGAGGCCACTCCGAAGCTGGGCGAGCGATAGTAGAAGCGGGTCGACGAAGACGGTCGAAGCCTTCTCACGCATCGCCGGGCTGGCCGCTGCGAGCCGCGTGACCGCCGTCGATAGACGACGCGCTGCCTCAGCCCCCTTGCCTGCATTCGACATGGCCACTTTGGACAATAAAGCTGCGGCTTGCGAAAGGCTTGCAACAACATCGCGATCGTTTGGCTTTGGTTCGATCTTCGGCGGATCAAGCGACTGACGCAGCTCCGATGCCGCCATATGAATGAGCTCAAGCTTCATTTTTTGTTGCTGCGGGACGAATGACGAGAGCGTCTTTGTCTCACGGACCTCGGGCAATTCTGAAAGGCGTTTCCCGAGCGCATCCGCCGATCGCAAATTCGGCACTATGACATCGATCGCATTGGCACCGATCTCGGGCTCTTTTTGGAGTTCGAGATAAGTCGTCACCGCGGAGGAACGGGGGTTGAGGAGATGCAAGGGATTGAAGTCGAAATGCAATGATCGCAACGCTGGCGCAGCAACGACAACCAGAAGAAAAGTAATGCCCACGATAGCTATGCGATGACGCATCAAGAAATGATCGACGGGTGCGAGGAATCCGAACCCGATCGGTTTGGCCTCCTGCGCGGGCTTCAATATGAAAAGGAGCGCCGGCAAAAGCGTAATGCTGCTCAAGAAGGCAATGAGCATACCGACCCCCGCGATCTGGCCCAGCTCGGCAAGACCGCGATACGCCGTTGGCAGAAACGAGAAAAAGCCCAGGGCCGTGGCGCAAGCCGCAAGCGCCAGGGGTCGTCCGGCCTTCGCAGCCGCGCGGCTGAGCGCACCTTGCAGATCGGGGCATTCGTACCGCTCCGCGCGGTAACGCACCGTGAACTGAATCGCGAAGTCGACGCTAAGGCCGATGAACAAGGTAAAGAACGCGATTGAAATCAAGTTCAGGGCTCCGACGATCAAGAGCCCGGCAGCCGTTGAAAGAGCGAGCCCCACGCCGACAGTGATTCCCACCGCGAGCGATAAGCGCAGCGAGCGGAGCGCCAACCAAAGGATCAACGCTGCGGCGCCCGATGCGATGAGACCGTTACGCGTCAGATTGGACGTGATTGTCGAATATTCGGAATCGTTGACGGCGACGCTGCCCGTCTGCCGCACCTCGGCGTCGTATCGCGTGTTCAGCAGCAGATCTGACGCAATTTGTGAAATTGTTTGCGAAGCCGATCGACCCGGTTCAAGTTTAGAGAAATCGAGGACGGGCTTAATTTCAATGAAGCGCAAGACCTGGCGATGATCGGGGTCGCTTGCCGTTGCCAGATTTTGCCAGGAAAAGCTCGAAGGTCGCCCGGCCAAGACGTTGTCGATCGCTTCTGCGGCATGTTTCAGCGGCGCGATCGTGCTTGCGAGCGGCAGCCGCCCGCTTTCAACACCGGCAAGCACGAGCGAAAGCGCGTCGGCGACGCCTCTTAGGCTCGGGTCTGCCGCAACGACGCCGATGAAGCCCCTTGCACCAAGAAGCCTCCGATCCAAATCTTTGAGCGCAGCCGGGGAAAGAAAGAGCAGCGCATTTCGAGCGAAGAAATCACCGGTTTCCAGGCGTGCGACAGAAACGAACTGGTCTTTTCGCGATTGCAGCGCGCTTGCAAGATCTCGGGCTGCAGCATCTGCGAGCTCGGGAGTCGGCGCCGAGACGACGGCCGTCAACCCGCGCTCTGGAAACGCCTGCGAGTATGCCGCAAGGCGGCGTTTCCAGGCGAGGTCTGAAGATAGCAAACTCGTAGTGTCTGTGCGGATGATAAAATGCCGTTCAGCGAAAATTCCCGCCGCCGATCCCAGAAGCAGCGCAAAGGCAAGCGTCACGACGGCATGTCGCGTGGAAAGGTCGACCAAGCGCATAACGAATGTCGCTAACATAGCCCGGGCCTTCGAAAATCCGACAAATAAATGCAAACTCGCCCCAACGGCCCGTGTTAACGGGGATTGATCGCGAAAGGTTGCGGGGCTGCACGCCGCGTAAGATTCGGCGGCAACCGAAATCACATTGGAGCGCTGAGCCGCCTGCGTTGATGAAGAAACGCAAGGCCAGGGCAATTAAAATATTGCTTATCGATCCCGGCTCTCGAGCGAGGTCGTTATGAAGCGGCGCTATCGGCTTCCTCAGTTGCGCTGCTATCGATGCGCGGGGTTGCCGACGGGGTCAAACGGGGCTTCGCGCAGCCTCATAATGCGGGGCTGCATCAGCGTGACATGCCGCCCAGCGCCGCGAGGTGCCGCACCGCTGTTTGATCAAGCGCCTCGCGGACCGAGCGCGCCAGGCTTGTCGCATCGCCGACCTTGAGCTGGTGGGAAAAAAACAATTGCGGGAATTCGTCGGTTTCTTGATTGTATAGGCAACCGATATCGAACCCGTTACGGATAGAGACCCGCATGACGGCGTCAACTTCGGCGGCGGTCATGGCGTAATCCGGCGCAACCGCAACTTTCTTCCCAGCGGAATCGAGCGGCATGAAATTTACATGCGTCAGCACGCCAAGATAAGGATTGACGTCGACGCCGCCCAGCCTGATCTGCTCCAGGCGCGGGATCATGACGTGAACCATGCCTCCATCGGAGATTTCGCCGACCCCGCCCAGGATTTGGGCAAGCCGGCGGTGATCTAACGGTGAAGTCGGATTCTTCTCTTTCGATTGAGGTAACGGCGCCGCGGTTCGCTCGACCACTTTCCGCAGCTTTTCCGCCAGCCGGATTGGGGCGTCGATCCCGCGCAAATGGATATGAAACACTTGCGGGTCTTCACCCATGAAATGCTGATGCAGCGCCTGAAATGTCAGTCCTTGCGCGACAATTTCTCTTATCACCGCATTTGCTTCGTCCGGCAAGACCGTCATCTCGCCGTTCACCATAGCGCGGCCATCGGGCAATGGCTGGATATTAAATCCGTCATCAATCTGAAAGTCTTTGGTAAAGGTGACACCCATTCGCCCCTTCACCGTGCCTATATCTTTACGGCCAATCGAAATTGAGAGCACCCCGTGATGGAATGAACCTTCCGCACCGATGGCCTTTTCAATTGCGTCGGCGGGTAGAGAGCCGTTCCGATCAAACGTGTCCGTCGCGCCATCCGCGATCGCGCTCTTAGCGGTCGCGCTTTTGACATTGTCGGCCAGTCCGCTGGCAGCAACCATCAGGCCGGCTGCGAACCCAATGCCATGCCGGCGCGTAATTTTTGGCCCAGACTTCATGCTTTGCTCCGCCAAATCGCTGTCACCAAACGGGCGGTTTGAGACTCGGTTCCACGCCAGGCGAATCTTGTTGCTGAGTATCAGGGTGCCTAAGGCACCCTCGCGAGGTAAGGTTCGGACCGCACTGACGCGATCGTTTTGTAATCTTCAGTTTAAGACGAAACTTTCGAGACGTGCTTTTATTGTCATAGGTGCGTACTTGCACTCCTCGTCAATTGCCCCGTCCAGCTCGCCTTTCGCTGGCGGCGCTTTTTCGCGAGAAAGAAGTGCGATGGAAAATCTTTATAAAACGAAGTTGATCCCAATCTGGAAGCGGTCTGCGACGCGATTTTAAACAGCGCCTTAGGCAACCGAATACTGCGGCCTTCGTTCGTCACCGGGCAACCAACGGAGGTCTTAATGAACCCCAGACTTATCTTTGCTGCCGTGTTGTCGGTGGCATTCGTCCTTCCCGCGGCCGCACAGGGCCACCGCTATTACACCGGCTATCATAGTCCTTATGTCGGACCGCGCGGCCATTATCGGTCCTTCGCTGCTTTCGAACGTTCCATGCAGGGAACGCCTTGCGGCGAGCAATGCACGCGTGACGCATACCGCTATCGGTATCGCCAC
>NZ_CANSHK010000078.1:0-3856 GCF_947646745.1 uncultured Methylovirgula sp.
AATTTCAAAGGAAGAGATCAAATGGCCAATCTGGAAAAAATCGTCGAAGATCTTTCGAGCCTGACGGTGCTCGAAGCCGCCGAGCTCGCCAAGCTGCTTGAGACCAAGTGGGGCGTCTCGGCCGCTGCCGCCGTCGCCGTCGCTGCCGGCCCCGCCGCGGCCGGCGCTGCGGCCGCCCCGGTTGAGGAAAAGACCGAATTCACGGTCGTTCTCGCCGCGGCCGGCGACAAGAAGATCGAAGTCATCAAGGAAGTTCGCGCCGTCACCGGCCTCGGCCTGAAGGAAGCCAAGGATCTCGTCGAAGGCGCGCCGAAGCCGGTCAAGGAAGGCGTGACCAAAGAGGAAGCCGACAAGATCAAGGCGACCCTCGAGAAGGTCGGCGCCAAGGTCGAGCTTAAGTAAGTTCTCTCGGAATCGCTTTTGCGATTCCGATTCCCGATCGGACGGCTCCGAGGCGCGCTTCGGGGCCGTTCAGCCGTTCCTCTTCCGGCCGGTCGGGTGAAAGTTTTGATGGGGAAGGGCGCAAAACACCCTGCGGACTGCAATGGCCGCGCAATGTTTTCGGGATGCCGAGCGTCCCGCGCAAACTAACCTGCGAGGAGCAAGATGGCCCATCCCATAACGCAAACTTTCTCTGGCCGGAAGCGGGTTCGCAAGTTTTTCGGACACATCCGCGAAGTCGCGGAAATGCCCAACCTCATTGAAGTTCAGAAGGCGTCCTACGATCAGTTCCTGCTCGTCGACGAACCGGAGGGGGGGCGCCCGGATGAAGGCCTCGAAGCGGTGTTCCGCTCGGTCTTCCCGATCTCCGATTTCGCCAATGTCGCTTTGCTCGAATTCGTCAAATATGTCTTCGAGCCGCCGAAATATGACGTCGACGAGTGCCGTCAGCGGGGCATGACGTTTGCGGCGCCGCTGAAGGTCACGCTGCGCCTTATCGTATTCGATGTCGATCCCGAGACCGGCGCCAAGTCCGTCAAGGACATCAAGGAGCAGGACGTCTATATGGGCGATATGCCGTTCATGACTTCGAACGGCACGTTCATCGTCAACGGCACCGAGCGCGTCATCGTCTCGCAGATGCACCGCTCGCCGGGCGTCTTCTTCGACCACGACAAGGGCAAGAGCCATTCCTCCGGCAAATTGCTCTTTGCCGCGCGCATCATCCCCTATCGCGGCTCCTGGCTCGACATCGAGTTCGACGCCAAGGACATCGTCTATGCGCGTATCGACCGGCGCCGGAAGATTCCGGTGACGTCGCTGCTCTACGCGCTCGGCATGGATGGCGAAGAGATTCTCAGCACCTTCTACAAGACCATCACCTATGCGCGTGATGGCGAGGGCTGGCGCGTGCCTTTCGACCCGGAACGGATGAAGGGCGTCAAGGTCAGCGAGGATCTGATCGACGCCGACACCGGCGAAGTGGCGGTCGAGGCGGGCAAGAAGCTCACCGTCCGCACGGCGCGCCAATTGGTCGAGAAGGGCCTGAAGGCGATCCGCGCCCAGGATGTGGACCTGCACGGCCAGTTCATCGCCACCGATCTCTATAATCCCAGCACCGGCGAAATCTTCGCCGAAGCGGGCGATGAGATCACGGTGAAGACGCTGCCGGCGCTCATCGAGGCGGGCTTCGAAGAGATCCCCGTGCTCGACATCGACCATATCAATATCGGGCCCTACATCCGCAACACGCTGGCGGTCGACAAGAATTCCTCGCGCGAGGATGCTCTTTTCGACATCTACCGCGTCATGCGTCCGGGCGAACCGCCGACTCTCGAGACGGCGGAAGCGATGTTCCATTCGCTGTTCTTCGATCCCGAGCGCTATGACCTTTCGGCGGTTGGCCGCGTCAAGATGAACATGCGCCTCGATCTCGATGCGCCCGATACGATGCGCGTGCTGCGCAAGGCCGACATTCTTGCGGTCGTGAAGGCGCTCGTCGATCTGCGTGACGGCCGCGGCGAGATCGACGACATCGATCACCTCGGCAACCGGCGCGTGCGCTCGGTCGGCGAATTGATGGAGAATCAATATCGCCTCGGCCTGCTGCGCATGGAGCGGGCGATCAAGGAGCGCATGTCCTCGGTCGATATCGACACCGTGATGCCGCAGGATTTGATCAACGCCAAGCCCGCGGCGGCGGCGGTGCGCGAGTTCTTCGGCTCGTCGCAGCTCTCGCAGTTCATGGACCAGACCAACCCGCTGTCGGAGATCACCCACAAGCGGCGCCTCTCGGCGCTTGGCCCGGGCGGTCTGACGCGCGAGCGCGCTGGCTTCGAAGTGCGCGACGTGCATCCGACGCATTACGGCCGCATCTGCCCGATTGAGACGCCGGAAGGCCCGAACATCGGCCTGATCAACTCGCTCGCGACGTTCGCCCGCGTCAACAAATACGGCTTCATCGAAGCGCCTTACCGCCGCGTCAAGGACGGCCAGGTGACGGACGAGGTCGTCTATCTCTCGGCGATGGAAGAATCGAAGCACTATGTCGCGCAGGCCAATGCGCCAGTGAATGACAAGCGTCACCTCACCGAAGACCTCGTCGTCTGCCGTCACGCCGGCGACGTGATCATGGTGCCGACGGACCGCGTCGACTTCATGGACGTCTCGCCGAAGCAGCTTGTTTCGGTGGCGGCGGCGCTCATTCCGTTCCTTGAGAACGACGACGCCAACCGCGCGCTCATGGGTTCGAACATGCAGCGCCAGGCGGTGCCGCTGGTGAAGGCCGATGCGCCGTTCGTCGGCACGGGCATGGAATCGGTCGTGGCGCGCGATTCGGGCGCGGCCATCGCCGCACGCCGCACGGGTTACATCGATCAGATCGATGCGACGCGTATCGTCGTGCGCGCGACCGAGGAGACCGATCCGAGCAAGCCCGGTGTCGATATCTATCGGTTGCTGAAGTTCCAGCGCTCGAACCAGTCGACCTGCATCAACCAGAAGCCGCTGGTGCGTGTCGGCGATTTCGTCCGCAAGGGCGACATTCTCGCCGACGGTCCTTCGACCGATCTCGGCGACTTGGCGCTCGGCCGCAACGTGCTCGTCGCGTTCATGCCGTGGAACGGCTACAACTTCGAAGATTCGATCCTGCTCAACGAGCGGATCGTCAAGGACGACGTGTTCACCTCGATCCATATCGATGAATTCGAGGTGATGGCGCGCGACACCAAGCTCGGGCCGGAAGAAATCACGCGCGATATTCCCAACGTTTCGGAAGAGGCGCTGAAGAATCTCGACGAGGCGGGCATCGTCTATATCGGTGCGGAAGTGCAGGCGGGCGACATTCTCGTCGGCAAGATCACGCCGAAGGGCGAGAGCCCGATGACGCCGGAAGAGAAGCTGTTGCGCGCCATCTTCGGCGAGAAAGCGTCCGACGTGCGCGATACGTCGATGCGCGTGCCGCCGGGCGTCCAGGGCACGATCGTCGAAGTGCGCGTCTTCAACCGCCACGGCGTCGAGAAGGATGAGCGCGCCCAGGCAATCGAGCGTGAGGAAATCGAGCGGCTCGCCAAGGACCGCGACGACGAGCTCGCGATCCTCGACCGCAACGTCTATAGCCGCTTGGGTGAACTTCTCGTCGGCAAGGCGGCGATCTCGGGCCCGAAAGGCTTCAAGAAAGATACGGTGCTGACGAAGGAAGTCATTGACGGCTATCCGCGGTCGCAATGGTGGACCTTTGCCGTCGAGGACGACAAGCTCATGGCCGAGACCGAGGCCATGCGTAAGCAATACGACGAAGCGAAGAAGGGGCTCGAAAGCCGCTTCCTCGACAAGGTCGAAAAGCTGCAACGCGGCGATGAATTGCCGCCCGGCGTGATGAAGATGGTCAAGGTCTTCGTCGCGGTGAAGCGCAAGA
>NZ_CANSHK010000079.1:0-3521 GCF_947646745.1 uncultured Methylovirgula sp.
GGCGGCGCCGACCTCGGCGAAATCGCGCACCCGCCGCAGCAGCCGCCCGGCGACGCGCGGCGTGCCGCGCGCGCGCCGCGCAATCTCGTTGGCGCCGTCATCGGTGATGGCGACGCCGAGCAGACGGGCGCTGCGGCGGACGATGATCTCGAGCTCCGGCACGGTGTAAAAATCGAGCCGGATCGGAATGCCGAACCGGTCGCGTAGCGGCGTCGTCAGCAGGCCGGCGCGGGTCGTTGCCCCGACGAGGGTGAATTTGGCGAGATCGATCTTGACCGAGCGCGCGCCCGGGCCGGTGCCGACCATCAGATCGAGCTGAAAATCCTCCATCGCCGGATAAAGGATTTCCTCGACCGCCGGGTTCAGCCGGTGGATTTCATCGATGAAGAGCACGTCGCGCTCTTCGAGCGCGGTCAATTGCGCGGCGAGATCGCCGCCCTTGGCGATGACCGGGCCCGAGGTCGAGCGGAAATTGACCCCCAATTCGCGCGCCACGATCTGCGCCAGCGTGGTCTTGCCGAGGCCGGGCGGCCCGACGAAGAGGACATGGTCGAGCGCGCCGCGCCTTGCCTTGGCGGCCTCGATGAAGACCTTGAGATTTTTACGCGCCGCCTCCTGGCCGGTGAAATCGGCGAGCGTCACGGGCCGCAGCGAGGCATCTTGGTCCTCGGCGGCTTCTTCCGGCGCGATCAGGCGGCGCGGCTCGTTCACGGTCGATCCTCTCGAATCGCCAGCCTATCACGCCGCAGGCGCCGGCGTCTTTTTCGGCCAGCGGCAGAGGTCTTCGATCAGGCAGCGCCAGCATTGCGGCTTGCGCGCCTGGCAAATGTAGCGCCCGTGCAGAATGAGCCAGTGATGTGCGTGCAGCTTGTAGGCGTGGGGCACGATCCGTTCGAGCCCGTCTTCGACCTCGCGCACCGTCTTGCCGGCGACGAGCGGGATGCGGTTCGAGACGCGGAAGACATGCGTGTCGACCGCGATCACCGGTTCGGCGAAGGCATTGTTGAGCACGACATTCGCGGTCTTGCGGCCGACCCCGGGCAGGGTTTCGAGCGCTTCGCGCGTGTCCGGCACGGCGCCGCCGAAATTTTCAACCAGAGCGCGCGACAGGCCGATGATATTCTTGGCCTTGGCGCGATAAAGGCCGATCGTCTTGATGAGGTCGCGGACCTTGTCCTCGCCGAGCGCCAACATCTTCTCCGGGGTGTCGGCGACGGCGAACAGCGCCGGCGTCGCCTTGTTCACGCCGGCATCGGTCGCCTGTGCCGACAGCACCACGGCGATCAGCAAAGTGAAAGCGTTTTTCGAGTGCAATTCGCCGCGCGGATGCGGATTGGCCTCGGCGAAGCGGCGGAAAATCTCGGCGACGGTCTCCGGCGGCACCGGTTTCGGCCAGCGTCCGGCGCGCCGTTTGCCGGCCGGATCGGCCGGCGCCTTGCTCGGCACGATGGCCGGAACTTTTGCGGCGGGTTTAGGCTTGGCTCTGGTGACGGGCGCCATTAGTGTCTTATAGAGTTCGACGGGGGTCCGGAGAAGAGCGTGCCGCTATGGACGACGGTCCGATCCACATGATCGATCGCCAAAATGGCGATCATCAAAAGGGGTGGGAAAATGGGCACGCGCCCGATCCTGCCGTGCAGCGGATTTACGCTGTGCGCCTGCATCCGCACCGCTCGCTGAGCGAACGCAATTTTTGGGTCCTGCTCTGCGTCTTCTCGGCCATCAGCTTTGCCACCACCATTCCGTTCGTGGTGATGGGCGCCTGGCCGGTGGCCGGCTTCATGGGGCTCGACGTGGCGATCTTCTATTTCGCCTTCCGCGCCAATTTCCGCGCCGCCCGGGCCTATGAGGACGTGAACGTGACGCCGATCGAACTCTCGCTGGCGAAAGTTTCACCCAAGGGGGCGCGAGCGGAATGGCATTTCAATCCGTCCTGGGTCTATCTGCATAAGGAGACGCACGAGGAATATGGCGTGCAGAAGATTGCGCTTTTCTCGCGCGGCCGCAGCGTCGAGGTCGGCCATTTTCTCGGCCCCGATGAGAAAGCGCTGCTCGTGCATGACCTTTCGCTGGCCCTTGCCGAAGCGCGCCGCGGGCCGCGCTTTTCAGACTAAGCGCGGCAGAGCAAATCTTTTCTCTGGCCTTGGATTCGTGCGAAAACGGTTTCCGACCTCCGGTCCGTCGCTCAGTCGCAATAAACCGGCGGCGGACTGGCGAAGATCACGCGTGATGGTGCCGGGCAATCGACGCCGCAGGGCGTGCCATTGACGTCGCGGACAAAATCGCCAAGCGAGTCGTAGGTGCCGTCGGGCTGCTGATAATGGCTCATCTTGAGGATGAGGCCGGGACCGGCGGTCCAGCAGTGCGGCACTCGGTGATGGAAATGGGCCGATGCGGGCATCACCGCGCCGGCAATGAAAGCACCGGCCATAAAACAGCGCGCGATCGCTTGCATGATGGACCTCCTCGCCTGCCCACAGCGAATTTAACAGGCAAATGCGCTGCGCCCCCCTAATAAACGATTTAGATGAACCGTGGTGTGTGTTTTTGCGCACGGAATCGCCGCCGCGATCGAACGACGTGCCCATTCGCGGCGCTTCCGTAACGATGGTTTCGGTTATGCGGATCGTCGCGGGAGAGTTTCCGTGGCCGGCGGGGGCTGACGCGGATCGACCCGGTCGAGCTTCGGTTGCGCCCGACTGCGTAATTCTCCGGTCTTGAATTCCCCCCGCTTGCGCCGAAAAATGGCCCGCTTATATAGCGGCCATCTTGCGCCCTCATGCGGCGCTACCACATTGACTTCTATCGGGGACCGGGCGGCCTTTACCCGTCCGCCCATCGCCGGATCGCTTCGGGGTCCGGCCGGTCTTGCGGCTCGAAAGGACAAACAACATGGCTAAAGTTATCGGCATCGATCTTGGCACCACCAATTCTTGCGTAGCGGTGATGGAAGGGACGACGCCCAAAGTTATTGAGAATGCGGAAGGCGCGCGGACCACGCCCTCCATCGTCGCTTTTACGGATGATGGCGAGAGGCTCGTCGGCCAGCCGGCCAAGCGCCAGGCGGTCACCAATCCCGAACGCACTTTCTTTGCGATCAAGCGGCTTATCGGCCGCACCTTCGACGATCCCATGACCAAGAAGGACATGGGCCTCGTTCCTTACAAGATCATTCGCGCCTCGAACGGCGACGCCTGGGTTCAGGCCGACGGCAAGCAATATTCTCCCTCGCAGATTTCGGCGTTCATCTTGCAGAAGATGAAGGAGACGGCGGAGGCCTATCTCGGCCAGCCGGTGTCGCAGGCCGTCATTACGGTTCCCGCCTATTTCAACGACGCCCAGCGCCAGGCGACCAAGGACGCCGGCAAGATCGCCGGCCTCGAAGTCCTGCGCATCATCAACGAGCCGACGGCGGCCGCGCTCGCCTATGGCCTCGACAAAAAGGGTTCCGGCACGATCGCGGTCTATGACCTCGGCGGCGGCACATTCGACGTGTCGATCCTCGAGATCGGCGACGGCGT
>NZ_CANSHK010000080.1:0-3492 GCF_947646745.1 uncultured Methylovirgula sp.
AAAACCAGATCGGCGGACTGAAGGTGGAGGCCACCGACGCCGCCGCCCGCCGCAGACGGCACCAGCGCGACGCCGCCGCGCCATCCGGCGGCCCTGTCGCATCTCTCCGCCGACGTGCTTGCCGGGATCGACGCGACGGCGCGGACGATCGCCGCCAACCGGCAGAGCGTTCCTTAACCGCCTGAGGCTCGTGCGTTGACGATCATCAAATTTCTTCTCACCGCGCTGGCCGGCATCATCTTGGGTTTCCTCGTCACCACCCGCGTGCTGGATCGCGGGCTGAGCTTCGATGCGGCGCAGGCCGGCCCCTGGCGGGGGCAGCCGAAGAGCGGAACGATGGACATCGATCCCTATGCCAATGCGCGGATCGCCCGGACGGCCGAATTGCCGCTCGGCAGCGCCGAGGGCCTGAGCTTTGTCGCACGCAACGACAGCGACGGCGCCCCCTTGCGGCCGGAATGCGATTATATCGTCAGCGGCAGCGTGCCGCCGACGCGTTATTGGACGTTGACGCTCGTCTCGCCGAAAGGCTTTCTCATTGCCAATAAGGCACAACGTTTCGGCTTCACCTCGGCGGAAGTCGTGCGCGCCGAGAATGGGACCTTCGCTATCGTCGTCGCACGCGACGCACGCGCCGGCAATTGGCTGCCGGTCGGCGACGCCAAATCCTTCGCGCTGATGCTGCGGCTCTATGATACGCTGCTTGACTTCGGCACGACCAAGGTCGGCGCCAATGCACTGCCGAAAATCACCCGCGGCAGGTGCGCATGACAGTGCGTTTCTATGCCTTTCTGCTTTATCTTGCCGGCGTCGTCTTCGTCGCAGGGCTCGTGCATATCGTCGCCATCCTCGTCATGCCGCAGGTCGCACCGCGCGATGCTTATGCGCGCCTCGCCGCGCTCGCCAAACCCGGCCAGACGACTCTCTTGCCGCGCGCCCTGCCCGGCCGTGAAGTGACACCCTATGAGGACCCGGCCTTCGCGCAAGCCGTCTGTCTCTATGACCTCGCCAACGGACCGCTGCATGTGCATGCGGATTTGCCTGACAATCGGCTGCTGACGATCTCCTTCCGCACGCGGACGGGACAGGTCTTCTACTCGATGACCGACCGCGCCTCGCTGCACGGAACGATCGACGTCCGCATCATGACGCAGCCGCAGCTCGATGCCGTCGAAGAGGCCGAAGGCGACGAGGACAATGATCAGCCCCTGAAGGAATTGCGCCTCGTCGCGCCGGATACGAAAGGATTTGTGCTCGTCGACGCCATGTCGACCTATCCGAGCGAACGCGCCGAGGCGGAAGCGGAAGTGAAATCGGTTGCCTGTGCGCCTGAGACCTTGGCGCAGGATTGAGCGGCTCGATCAGCAGGTGATCTGGTCGTGGATCGGCGGCCGTTTGGTCTCGGGCCGGCGGCGCGGCTTGGTGAGCAGCGCATAATCTTCCGGTCGCATGTAGCGCACGCCGGTGAAGAACAGGATTTCCGCGCCTTCGGCCCGAAGCGGAAGATTACGCGGCGGTTTTTGTTGCGCCCTGAAAGCTAACAACTCGCCCATCGATTTCGACCTCCACGCGGCCGTGCGTCACACCCTCTCACCGCCTCACGCCGAGCGCGCAAGGGGCAGCGTGGCCTTGCCGTGGTTAACGCTTTGTCAATGCGACCGCGACGATTCGCGAAAAAGCCCGCGGCGTGGCGCGGGGGTGACAGGCTCAGGACGCCGCAAGATCGAGAAAATTGCGACCCTGCCTGTCTTCGACCTCGACGATCCAAAGATCCGTGTCGAATTCGAGTTCGCGCCTGAGCCGCGCTTCGATCGACGCCGGCGCGAGCCAGTCTTCTTTATGGGCTTGAACAAAAAGCCGTTCGCCCTCGCCAAGGAGGCTTTGCGGCGCCGGGCCGAAAAGCGCGGCCTGGCCATCGAGCCGGTCGATCTTGACGAAAATGGCGCCCGCCTCCGCGGCGCCGCGGCGCCGCAGATAGGCTGACGCCCCTTCGACGTTGCAGCGCCGCAAATAAGCGGCAACCCAGAGATCGCTGCGCAGACGCATCATGCCGTCCGTATTCTTGAGTTCGCGTTTAACCTCGTCACAAAAACGTAATTGAGTTCAGTTTGGTTAGCGCCGCCGTTTGGAGGATGCGCGCATGACTTCCCTTTCATCTGTTGAAACCGTACCGCAAGAGACCCGAGGTCCCGGGCCGAAGCTCGATCATCCGATCGATATGAAAGCCGTGATCGTTTTTCTGACGATCGTCGGCTGCGGACTGCTTTTCGCTGCCTATAATGTCCATAATGATGTCGAATCGACCGGCACGGTCGTCAAAAGCGCGCTGCCTTTCCTCCTTCTCGGCGTCGCGCTGGTCATCGCCCTCGGCTTTGAATTCGTCAATGGCTTCCACGACACCGCCAATGCGGTCGCCACCGTCATCTATACGCGGTCGCTGCCAGCCCAATTCGCCGTTGTCTGGTCGGGCTTTTTCAATTTTCTCGGCGTTTTGACATCGACGGGCGCGGTCGCCTTCGGCATCGTCTCGCTGCTGCCGGTAGAGCTCATCCTGCAAGTCGGCTCCGATGCCGGTTTTGCCATGGTCTTCGCCATGCTGATCGCGGCGATCATCTGGAACCTCGGCACGTGGTGGCTCGGCCTGCCGGCCTCGAGCTCGCACACGCTGATCGGCTCGATCATCGGTGTCGGCGTCGCCAATGCTTTGATGCGCGGCCGCGACGGCACCTCGGGCGTCGACTGGGGCAAGGCGACGGAAATCGGCTATGCGCTGCTGCTCTCGCCGATCGTCGGCTTCATCTTCTCGGCGCTTCTGCTTCTTGCCTTCAAAGCGCTCATCAAGAACCCGGATCTCTTCAAGGAGCCGAAAGGCAACCAGCCCCCGCCGGCCTGGATCCGCGGTCTCCTGGTCCTGACCTGCACCGGCGTGTCTTTCGCGCACGGCTCGAACGACGGCCAGAAGGGCATGGGCCTCATCATGCTGATCCTGATCGGCACCGTGCCGACCGCCTATGCGTTGAACCGCGCCGTACCGGCGCATCACGTGCAGACCTTCATCGCCACGTCCGAGGCGGCCTCGAAGGTCGTCGATGCGAAGGCCAGCGGCTATGACATCATCGGCGATCCGCGCCCGGCGGTGACGGCCTATATCGCGCAGCATCAGCTCAACGAAGGCACTTATCCTTCGCTGGCGGTGCTGATCCAGCAGATCGCCAAGCAAGTCGAGACCTACGGCTCGCTCTCGAAGGTGCCGCCGGCCCAGGTCTCGAACACCCGCAATGACATGTATCTGGCCTCGGAAGCGATCCGCGTTCTGAGCAAGGACAAGGCGAGTCAGCTCTCGGCCGCCGACGTGAAGGCGTTGACGGCCTATAAGAAGGAGCTTGATCTTTCGACCAAGTTCATTCCGATCTGGGTCAAGGTCTGCGTCGCCTTGGCGCTCGGCCTCGGCACGATGATCGGCTGGAAGCGGATCGTCGTCACCGTCGGCGA
>NZ_CANSHK010000081.1:0-3107 GCF_947646745.1 uncultured Methylovirgula sp.
CGTCCGGTCGGCGAGCCGACGCCGGCAAATTTCCGCATCGAGGATTATTCGCCGCCGTCGCCGGGCGACGGGCAGGTTCTGCTGCGCACGATCTGGCTGTCGCTCGATCCCTATATGCGCGGCCGCATGAGCGACGGGCCTTCGTATTCCGCGCCGGTGCCGATCGACGGCGTGATGGAAGGCGGCGCAGTGTGCGAGGTCGTTGAATCCAAGTTTCCAAATCTTGCAAAGGGCGACATCGTTCTCTCCCACACCGGCTGGCAGCAATATGCGGTGGCGGACGGCAAGATGCTGCGCAAGGTCGATCCGAAAATCGCGCCGATCTCGACCGCTGTGGGCGTACTCGGCATGCCGGGCATGACGGCCTACACGGGCCTGCTCGAAATCGGCAAACCGAAAGCGGGCGAGACGGTCGTGGTCGCGGCGGCATCGGGCGCGGTCGGCTCGGCCGTGGGGCAGATCGCCAAGATCAAGGGTTGCCGCGCAGTCGGCATCGCAGGCGGCAAGGACAAATGCGATTACGTGAAAAAGGAACTCGGCTTCGACGAGTGCCTCGATCACCGCGATCCCGATATGGCGGCGAAGCTCAAGGAAGCCTGCCCGAAGGGCATCGACGTCTATTTCGAGAATGTCGGCGGCAAGGTGTTCGAGGCGGTGTTTCCGCTGCTCAATGCTTTCGCGCGCATTCCGGTGTGCGGCCTGATCGCCGACTACAACACGATTTTCGGCAAGGATACGCCGGTGCCGAAATGGGCGCATTCGATCATGCGCGCAATTCTGGTGAAGCGGCTGACCTTCCGCGGCTTCATCGTTTCGGACTTCAACGCGATGTATCCGGATTTTATCCGCGACATGCCGCAATGGGTGCGCGAGGGAAAAGTGAAGCACAAGGAATTCGTCACCGAAGGGCTTGAAAGCGCGCCGGGTGCGTTCATGGGCCTGCTGAAGGGCGCAAATTTCGGCAAGCAGCTTGTGCGCGTCGGGCCGGATAAAACCTGACAATCAGGACTGCGCCGCCGGATCGTAAACCGAGAACAGGTCGATATCGGCCTGGCCGAACGCGCGCACATGGCGCACCTCGAATCCGTCCGGCTGGAACGCATATTCGACCAGCCCGGTTTCCTTGGCGCCGATGGTTGCTTGCCGCAGCTCGGATGCGATGACAAACGACGTCGAAGGCGCCCAGATGTGGCGCGTATTGCGAAAAGTAAAATCGCGGCGCTGATGCACATGCCCGCAGGCGACGAGCCGCACGTCTGCTGTGTCCAGCATTGCGACAAGGCGCGTGCGCGCGGGCATCGGCACGTAGCGATATGATATTGCGGCGTCCTCGGGTTCGTCCGGCGTATTTCTGAACAGCGGCTTGTGAACGAACAGCGCGACCGCTTGTCCATTGGCCTCGGCTAACTTTTCCTCCAGCCACGCGAACTGCTCGCTTTCGCAATCGAGACCCGAATTCATGATGAGGCTGTTGATCCCGATAAATCGCCAGCCGGCGGCGTCGAACTGCCAGCGGTCGTCGCCGAAAACCGAAACGAAGTTTTGCCGGTTCTGCTCGGAGACGATTTGTTTGGGGCGCGGATTGGATTGCGTGGGATTATCGCCGATATCGTGATTGCCGGGAATGAACCGGCATTCCACGCCGAGATTACCGTGCTCGGCCTTCGCGAATTCAAAATCGGCGGCGTCGGCCTCGCCATCGAAGCTCACGTCGCCGCTGTTGATGACGAGGTCGGGCCGATTACCGGCGATGTGCCGGCACACCCGCTGAAAGTTTTCGGTGAACTCCGGAAAGCGGGGACTGAGGTGAGTGTCGGTGATCTGAGTCAGATGAAATGTCGGCATGGGCGGCTCCGGCGCACATCCTAGCCGCCGCAGATGTCACCAAAATGGCTCCGTCGCACACGTCTGTTTGAAACGGCGAAGTTAAAAGCACAGGTCGGTGACGCGCTGGCCGTTCTTGGCCTTGATCGTGTAAGGACATTTCATGCGGTTGAGCGCGGCCTTGGCGTCGTCGCTGCCGAGCGCTGCGGCCTTTTCGTAATAGCGCTTGGCGGCGGCTTCATCCTTCGGCCCGCCGCGGCCCGCAAGAGCGAAATCGCCCGCGCGTTCGAGCGCGCCGATCTGGTCGCGCGCGGCGGCTTTTTCGTAAAGTGCGCGTGCGGCCGCGTCGTCCTTCGGTCCGCCGTCGCCTTGCTCGGTCATCATGCCGAGCTGGAACATGGCGTCCGCATTGTTGCCGTCGGCGGCCTGCTGAAACAGGCTTCGCGCTTTCGTATAATCGAGCGGCACGCCATCGCCGGTCGCGTAAGCCATGCCCATATTGTTGAGCGCGACCGGATCGCCGCCTTGCGCCGCGCGCTCGAACATCTTGCGCGTCTCGCCGCTCTGCGCGCCGGCCTTGTCGAGCGAGGCGAGGCGCGACATCGCCGACGCGCTGCCCTGGCCGGATGCTTTTCGGTAAGCGGCAATCGCAGCCTGCGTGTCGCCGTTGGCCTCATAGGCGCGGCCGAGCTGAAAACTGAAACGCCGCGAGCCTTTCGCCTGCTTGCAGAACTTGATCGCGGTCTCGATGTCTCCGGGCGCGATGCTGAGCACGCCCTTGATATCCGCCGGTTTGTCAGGGTCGCTCGGATAGGCGGCGAGACGATCGCATAGAACTGCGTCCGCCGATTGTCCGTTCGCGCTGCCAGAGTATGTGGCGAGTACGGCGAAAGAGAGTGCCGAATAGATCGAAATTTTGAGCCAGGCCGCCGTCATAATTAAATCACCGCGTATAACTGAAGCGCGGTGATTATGCCCGGAAGCGGCGTACGAAAGGAGTCTAAAAATTCATCGGAAGAAAAAGGAAAAATGAAAATTTTTACGTGATGAAATTCCGGAAAGCCGCGCGTGCCGGTCACGACGGCTTGTGCGTGTCCTTGCCGGCTCTCGCCTCAATGTCGGCCGCTGTCGCGGCCAGAACATCGACAGTCCAGCCGTTAATGACTGCGATCAGGCCATCCAGAATCGATGCGATACTGGTCATTTGAGCCTCCGTTCCGTTGCGCCCTTTGCCCCGGCAACCGTTCCGGGCATAGGTCGCGGCGGCGGCGGAGAAGGTTCAA
>NZ_CANSHK010000082.1:0-2919 GCF_947646745.1 uncultured Methylovirgula sp.
CCTGCGAGGGGGACGCCGGCCATGGCGGCGGCCTCGACGGTCAGGGCCACCAAATCTTCCGGTTCGAGATTGTGGACATGGCTCTTGCCGGCGGCGCGGGCGATCGTCTGCGTCTCGAGCGTCAGCACCGACAGATAATTGGCGAGCCGCCGCCCGGCGCCGAGCGGATCGAGCCTTTTCGCCAGATCCGGATCCTGCGTCGTGATGCCGGCCGGGTCGCGGCCCTCGTGCCAATCGTCATAGGCGCCAGCGACCGTACCCAAGGCTTCGTAATCGGCTTCCCAATGCGGATCGTTGTCGCCGAGCGCGACGAGCGCCGCGGTGCCGATCGAGACCGCATCGGCGCCGAGCGCCAAAGCCTTTGCCACATCGGCGCCGTTGCGGATGCCGCCGGAGACGATGAGCTGTACCTTGCGGTGCATGCCAAGGTCCTGCAGCGCCTTCACCGCCGGGCGGATCGCCGCCAGGATCGGAATGCCGACATGTTCGATGAACACTTCCTGCGTCGCCGCCGTGCCGCCCTGCATGCCGTCGAGCACGATGACGTCGGCCCCGGCCTTCACCGCCAGCGCGATGTCGTAATAGGGCCGCGAGGCGCCGACCTTCACATAGATCGGCTTCTCCCAATCGGTGATCTCGCGCAATTCCTCGATCTTGATCTCAAGATCGTCCGGCCCCGTCCAATCCGGGTGCCGGCAGGCCGAGCGCTGGTCGATCCCCTCGGGCAAGGTGCGCATCTTGGCGACGCGCGGCGAAATCTTCTGGCCGAGCAGCATGCCGCCGCCGCCGGGCTTCGCCCCCTGCCCGACCACGACCTCGATCGCATCGGCCTTGCGCAGATCGTCGGGGTTCATGCCGTAACGCGACGGCAGATATTGATAGACGAGGATTTTCGAATGGCCGCGCTCTTCCGGCGTCATGCCGCCGTCGCCCGTCGTCGTCGACGTGCCGACGATCGAGGCGCCGCGCCCCAAGGCTTCCTTGGCCTGCGCCGACAGCGAGCCGAAGCTCATGCCGGCGATGGTGATCGGGATTTTGAGCTCGATCGGCTTCTTCGCGAAGCGCGTGCCGAGCGTGACCGCCGTGCCGCATTTCTCGCGATAGCCTTCGAGCGGGTAGCGCGACATCGACGCGCCGAGAAACAGCAAATCGTCGAAATGCGGCAGATGCCGCTTGGCGCCGGCGCCGCGGATGTCATAGATGCCGGTCGCCGCCGCACGGCGGATTTCCGACAGCGTATATTGATCGAAAGTCGACGAGAACCGCGGCGCGGTGCGCGGGATTTTGACTTGCTCGTTCATCAATAAGCTCCCGCATTATCGACGTGGAAATGATAGAGGGTGCGGGCCGAGCCGTAGCGCTTGAACTCGCCGACATCGACCGTGCCGGCAAGGCCGAGCTCCTTGAACTTGGCGTAGAGCTCGGCGCGGTGCTGATCGTCCATCTCTTTTTCGATGCAATCGGCGCCAAGGCTCGCGACCGAGCCGCGCGCATAAAGCTTGGCCTCGTAGAGCGAATCGCCGAACGCCTCGCCGACATCGCCGAACACTGCCAAGGTGCCGGCCTGCGCCATGAAGGCCGACATCGGGCCGATCGAGCCCTTGACGATAATGTCGACGCCCTTCATCGAAATGCCGCAGCGCCCCGAGGCATTGCCGTCGACGATGATGGTGCCGCCATGCGCCGTGGCGCCGAGCGAATCGCTGGCATTGCCGCGCACATGGATCAGGCCCGACATCATGTTCTCGCCGAGGCCGATGCCGGCGCTGCCCGCGATGAGGAGCGTCGCCTGCTTGTTCATGCCGCCGCAATAATAGCCGACGTCGCCGTCGATCTCGATCGTCACGTCGGCATCGACGCCGCTGGCGATGGCATGCATGCCGCGCGGGTTCAACACCCGCACCGTGGTCGCGTTGCTGCCCGGCTTGATCGCATGCAGCATCTCGTTCAGCGCCCGCACCGAGCTCGTGGCGAGATCGATCGTGTGGGAGAAGGCCTGATCCTTCGTTCTGGTCTGCGATTGGATGTTCATGCCGCGCGGTTCCAGAAATAGACGGTGGAGGGATTGGGTTCGAAAATACGCGCCTTCTCGATGCCGGGCAGCGCGCTCAAGGCGCGGAACTCGGTGCCGAAGGCGACATATTGATCGGTCTCGGCCATGACCGCGTGCTTGCAGGCGATCGGATCGCGCAAAACGCCGAAGCCGTCGTCGGTGCCGACAACGAAGGTGTAGAAGCCGTCGAGGTCCTTCAGGGAGGATTCGAGCGCTTCGCCCAGGCTGTCGCCTTCCGCCAGACGCCAAGACAGATAGCCGGCGGCAACCTCCGTATCGTTCTCGGTCGCAAACGAAATGCCCTCGCGGATCAGCCGGCGGCGGACCTGATTGTGGTTCGACAACGAGCCGTTGTGGACAAGGCACTGGTCCCGGCCGGTCGAAAACGGATGCGCGCCCGCCGTCGTCACCGCCGATTCGGTCGCCATCCGCGTATGGCCGATGCCATGGCTGCCGCGCATGCCGGCGAGACCGAACTTCTTCGCCACATCGACCGGCAGGCCGACCTCCTTATAAAGCTCCATATGCGTGCCGATGGAGCTGACCGTCAGCGCCGGCGCGGCATGCTTGATCTTCTGCAAGGTCGCATCGAGATCGCCCGTCGGCACGCTGACGACGATATGCGTACCGCGCCGCGTCAGGCTCGCGCCCGGCTTCAGCGCCTTCTCCAAAGCGGCAAAATCTTCGAAATCGGCCGGCGCCCGCAGCGTAATCTTGGTGCGGCTCTTCTCGCCCTCGCCATAAACCGCAAACCCGGCGCTGTCCGGCCCCCGCGCCGTCATCGTCTCCAGCATGATCGCAAGGTGCTTGCCGAGTTCAGGCTCAAGCGCCGGATCCTTCAGGAATAGTCCTACAATCCCACACAT
>NZ_CANSHK010000083.1:0-2673 GCF_947646745.1 uncultured Methylovirgula sp.
CGCCCGCGAGCGCATTCATGACGCCCGCGCAAAACCCGGCGGCGAAAAGGAAGAGAAGAACGGAGAGCATGGTGAGAAGCGTTGGACTTGCGGACCTCGACCCCTACAGGATTTCAGGCCGCATCGACAACCTCATTCAGCAATCCCTTCCAACGCTCATGCTTCCTCGATGTCGGGTTGCTTTAAAGCTTAGTCGTCGACGTAAAGGCGAGTCGGGTCCCGGAAGCCGGTTGCCTGCCTTGGGTCATTGAGACGCAGACGCGGATGTTCATTTGGATAGATTGTTTTCTAATCATAACGAACAAAAGGATGAGGTCGCGCCCTAGACAGACTCCTCTTCCAAATTATATACATGACCAATTGTCTTGGGTTTAACGGAAATGCCTCGGCCGAGTCTCAAGGGTAGAATTTTGGATGCGGCAGTCGACCAGCTGACCGCCAAAGGATTCGGTGCGACCAGCGTTCAGGACATCACGGACGCGGCGGGTGCGCCCAAGGGCTCCTTTTACAACCATTTCCAAAGCAAAGAGCAACTCGCTACCGAAGCGCTCGCGCTCTATCTGGCGAATGTCAGTGGCGGATTGCAAGACATGTCGCGCCCGCCCTTGGTGCGGCTGCGCAACCAGTTCGAGTCATTGATTGCCTATGCGGAGAATGGGTATTTCGAGCATGGATGCTTGATGGGCGGTCTTGCCGCCTTTGTAGATGAGAATCAGCCACTTATTCAACAGGCGGTCGGTGCTGCCTATACCGATGTAACGAGCGCCATCGCGGCTGTACTCGGCGAAGCCAAAGGCAGGGGCGAGCTCGCCGAAAGGGTCAACATCTCCGATTTGGCGGCGGTCATATTCGACGCCTATGAGGGCGCGTTTCTGCGCGCGCGCGTCGAGGGACGCCGGTATCCTTTCGACGCTTTCCTGTCCGTGATTTTCGGCCAGCTGCTTCCGAGTCTCGCTCGCTAAAAGCTCTGCTTCAGTTCACAGAGATTTTGAACGGAGGTCCGATTGGTCCTGAAACTTCCGCTTGACCAATATGACCGGTCATCTTATACTCAAGTTGAGAAGCATCGTTTGGTTCGCAGCGGTGCTTGGCCTGGAACGTAGCTAACTTCCGGCGCGAACGAGAAGGACATCTCAATGCTCTATCAAAGCATCAATCCCGCGACCGGCGCGGTCATCAGGACATTTCCGACGGTTAGCGACAGCGAGCTCGAAGCGTTTGTCGCAACAGCCCAAGCTTGCTACAGGGATGACTGGAGCCGTCGCTCCGTCTCAGACCGGGCCCACATCGTATCGCGCGCGGCCGCCATCCTTCGGGAAAACGCCGAAGAGTACGCGCGCTATGTCGTCGAGGACATGGGCAAGCTGGCGAGCGTCGCGGTTACGGAGGTGAGCCTCGCCGCTTCCGTACTCGACTACTACGCCAAAAACGCCGAAAAATTTCTAGAGCCGAAGCATTTCCCAGGCTTTCCAACCGCCGCTCTGGTCGCGCGCCCAATCGGCGCGATTCTCGCGATCGAGCCCTGGAATTTCCCCTATTACCAAGTAGCACGTGTCGCCGGCCCCCAGCTTATGGCGGGCAACGTTGTGCTGCTGAAACATGCCGAAAGTGTTCCGCAATGCGCATTGGCTTTCGAACGAGCTCTGAAAGAAGCCGGCATTCCGAACGGTGCCTACACGAACATCTTCGCCGATCATGAGCAGATCGGACGTCTAATCGCAGATCCGCGCATTGCCGGCGTTACGCTGACGGGAAGCGAGCGCGCCGGCGCCGCCGTGGCCGAGCAAGCTGGTCGCCACCTAAAGAAGGTCGTGATGGAGTTGGGCGGCAGCGATGCCTTCATCGTGCTGCCCGATGCCCCTCTAGACCATGCCGTCAGCAGCGCTCTGTCGGGACGGATGTTCAATTGCGGCCAAAGCTGCGTCGCATCAAAACGCATCATCGTCGTCGGCAAGGACCGCGGCGCAGCCTTTGTTGAGAAATTCGTCGCAGCGGCAAAGGAGCTGAAGGTAGGTGATCCGACCGATCCGGCGACGGAGCTGCAGCCGTTGTCGTCGGAGCGGGCGTTGTCTCGCTTGCTCGAGCAGATTGAAGCGGCGCGGACCGCGGGCGCGAAAATCCTCACCGGGGGCAAACGCGTCAATCGGCCTGGCTTCTTTCTTGAGCCGACCGTCCTCACAAACATCGATAGGAAGAACCCAGCCTACCGCCAGGAGTTGTTCGGGCCGGTGGCGTCCATCTATGTGACCGACAGCGAAGAGGACGCGATTCAGCTCGCCAATGACACGCCATATGGCCTCGGCGGATCTGTGTTCGGCGCCGATCTGGACCGTGCGCGTCGCGTCGCCGACCGGATCGAGACCGGCATGGTGTTCATCAATCAGCCGGCATGGGTGGCGCCCGACCTGCCCTTCGGAGGCGTCAAAAATTCGGGCTTCGGTCGCGAACAATCTGAATTGGGTTTCGGCGAGTTCGTCAATCATAAGCTGATTAATCTTGCGCCTGCCGGTGCGCCGATCTGGGGGCCTGTCGAACTGCAAGAGGCTGCTGAATAAAAATTCCGATGCGAGGATCTGCCGTTCAGCTTCGTGCAACGCGGCAGATCCCTCGAACCGCAAGTATCGCCTCGAATTGCGTTCACAGGGCCATAACGATGAACCTGCCATTTGATAT